>DATHJM010000098.1:0-7228 GCA_035489775.1 Burkholderiales bacterium | reverse complement strand
GCCGCCGTCGCCGGCCGACGACGAAGCGGTGCTCGTGGATGTCGGGAAGGCCCTGGCGGCCTTTCAAGAAACCTTGGTGAGCGGACGCACGCCGTTCGACCGGTTTCGCGACGTGCTCGCTGGAGTGGAACGGCCTTCTCTCGGGACCTACTCCGAGCCGGCGCAGCGAGGCCTCAGGATTTTCATCGGGAAAGGCGGCTGCACCGCTTGCCATTCCGGTCCGAATTTCACGAGCGGCGAGTTCTTCAGCACCGGCCTTTCGCGGTTTGCGCCGCGCGGGCAACAGGATCCCGGGCGCCAGGCCGGAATCCGGAAGCTGATGGAAAGCCGCTTCAACCTGCTCGGCCCCTACAACGACGACAAGACGGGCGCCGGCGCCGCGCGCACCCGCGAGGCGTCTCTCGAGAAAGTGAGTTCGGGCGAATTCAAGGTGCCGTCCCTGCGCAACCTGATACTCACCGCCCCCTATGGCCGCGACGGCGGCGTCGAGACCGTCGCCGAGGTGGTGCGCCACTACGCCGGTCTCGATCCCGTCCGCCTGCACGCGAAGGACGGAAGACCCGCGAGGCCCCTGAACCTCACCCGGGAAGAGCAGACCGACCTGCTCGTCTTTCTCGAATCCTTGAGCACGTTTTCCAATCCATGGCGCCCCGAGGATGGAGGGCAGTGCCGCTGAGCGCGCGTTCCGCTGCGGCAGGACTTCCGCCTTGATCACAGACAGCCGCGAAGAAGTTCGCCGCGAGTGCGAGAAGCTCGGCGAGCTCGTAGTGCAAGCCAAGCTCGAATCCGAACACTTCGGAACCGGCAAGGCATTCGCCTGGGAATGGCTGCTGGAGCAGCACCACCGCCGCCTCCGGGAAGGAGAGTCCGCGGAACGCGAACGCGCCGAGCGGGCTTTGAAGGCCGCGGAGGATTCCGCCGGCGCGGCAAGAGCGGCGGCCGCGGGCGCGCAGTCCGCCGCGCGATGGACGATGGTGGCCGCTCTCTCCGCGGCGGCGGCGGTCATTGTTTCGCTGGCGAGGTACTGGTGGACCTAGTCTCACGTGGGAGTTCGCAATGAAAAACATTCTCTTCGCATTGCTGTTCGCCGCCACGGCGGCAAGCGCTCAGGAATGGCCGGGCAAGCCCATCCGCTGGGTGGTGCCGTTTCCGCCCGGCGGCAGCGTCGACCTCATCTCGCGCCTCATGCAGAACGGCATGTCGGAAGGCCTCGGCCAGCCGATCGTGATCGAGAGCCGGGCCGGCGCCGGCGGGGCGGTGGGCACTGCGGAAGTGGCGCGCTCGGCGCCCGACGGCTACACGTTTCTGTTCACGCTGTCCTCGCACACGATCAATCCGCTGCTCTACAAGCTCAACTACGACGTCGAGCGCGATTTCGCGCCGGTATCGCTCATCCTGAGCCTTCCGCAGCTCATCGCCGTGAATCCCGCGGTGCCGATCAAGACCATGCGGGACCTCGTCGCCTCCGCCAACGCGCAGCCCGGCAAGCTCTCGTACGCCTCGGCGGGCAACGGCACGCCCTCGCACATCGCCGGCGAGCTGCTCAAGCTCAAGACCGGCATCGATCTCCTGCACGTGCCTTACAAGGGCGGCGGGCCGGCGGTGGCCGACACGCTCGGCGGCCAGGTGCCGATGCTCGTCCTCACGGCGGCGATTGTCATGCAGCACGTGCGCGCCGGGAAGCTGAGGCCGCTCGCGGTGACCACGCTCAAGCGCGCCCCGGGCGCGCCGGAAATTCCCACGGTCGCGGAAGCGCTCGGGCTGCCGGACTACGAGGTCGATTCCTGGATCGCGATGTTCGCTCCCGCAAAGACCGCGCCGTCCGTGATCGCGAGAATGCAAAAGGAGATCGCGCGCGTCGTGCAGATCCCCGACGTGCGGCAGAGGCTCATCGAGCAGACCGGCGATCCGGTGGCCAGCTCGCCCGAGGAGCTCGACCGCGTGGTGAAGACCGAGCTCAAGAAATGGGCCGAAGTCATCCGGTCGGCGAAAATCAGGGCCGACTAGGCAGGCCGCGGCGCCCGCCGCTTTCCAAAGTCGAATGAAGGGGTCAGGCAGCTGCCTGGCCCCTTTTGATTTCTCCCGCAAGTTGGGAGTATTTCAGCAAACAGACATAGTGCCGCCGCTCGACGCGGCGCCTTGCACCTGCGCGGAATGCGCCTGCCCGCCCGGGTAGTTTATGATTCGGCAATGACCGCGAAAAAATTCGAAATCCTGGTGCTCAATCAGATCTCGCAGATCGGCTTGAAGCGCTTTCCGGCGGAGGCTTACCACGTCGCCAAGGACGCCGCTCACCCGGACGCCATCCTGGTGCGCTCGGCCGACATGAACGCGATGAAGATTCCCGAGAGCGTGCGCGCGATCGGACGCGCCGGCGCCGGCACGAACAACATCCCGGTGAAGGCGATGAGCGATCGCGGCGCGCCGGTGTTCAACGCGCCCGGCGCGAACGCCAACGCGGTGAAGGAGCTGGTGCTCGCCGGGATGCTGATGGCCGCCCGCAACCTGGTTCCCGCGGTCCGGTTCGTGCACTCGCTGAATTGCGACGACGAGACTCTCTCCAAGCGCGTCGAGGCGGAGAAGAAGCAGTTCGCCGGAACGGAGCTGCCCCAGCAGACTCTGGGAGTCATAGGCCTCGGCAAGATCGGCAGCCTCGTAGCCGACGCCGCGATCAAGCTCGGCATGAACGTGCTCGGCTACGACCCCGAGATCACGGTCGAAGCCGCGTGGAGCCTGCCCTCGCAGGTGAAGAAGGCGCACTCGATCGAGGAAATCCTCAAGGCGAGCCAGTTCGTCACGCTGCACGTTCCGCTCCTGGCGGTGACCAAGCACCTGATCAACGCGAAGAACCTGGACCTGATGCATGCGGGAGCGATCCTGCTCAACTTCTCGCGCGAGGAGATCGTCGACGCCAGGGCCGTCGCCGCGGCGCTCGCCTCGGGGAAGCTCAAATACTACGTGACCGACTTCCCGGCCGAGGCGCTGTGCGAGAACCCCGCCGTGATCGCGCTGCCGCACCTGGGCGCCTCGACGCGCGAAGCCGAGGACAACAGCGCCGTCATGGTCGTCGACCAGGTGCGCGACTACCTCGAGAACGGCAACGTCCAGAACGCCGTCAACTTTCCCGACGTCGTGATGGGGCGCGAGTCGCCGTACCGCGTCGGGCTCGCCAACGCCAACGTGCCCAACATGGTGGGCCAGATCTCCAGCGCCATGGCCAAGGCGGACCTCAACATCCACAACATGATCAACCGCTCCAAAGGCGAGATGGCCTACACGCTGGTCGACGTCGACAGCGCGGTGAACAAGGCCCTGATCGACGGCCTCGCGCACATCAAGGGCGTGCTCGCGGTGCGCTACCTTCCGCGGGCCTAGAACGCAATGGCCGACGACATCGCCCGGCACCGCGCTGCGATCGACGCGCTCGACGAAAAAATCGTCGCGCTGCTGAACGGGCGCGCGGAGCACGCCGCAGCAATCGGGAAACTGAAGGCGAACGGCGGCGCCTACCGCCCCGAGCGCGAAGCCGAGGTCCTGCGCCGCATCGCGCTCGCCAACCGCGGGCCGCTCGCCGACGAAGCGCTCACCCGGCTCTTCACCGAAATAATTTCGGCGTGCCGCGCGCTCGAGCAGCCTCTGGCGGTCGCCTACCTCGGCCCGCAGGGCACTTTCAGCGAAATGGCCCTGGGCAAGCAGTTCGGCGCGAACGTCGAGGCGCAGCCCTGCGGCTCGATCGACGAAGTGTTCCGCGCCGCCGAGACGGGGACCGCGCAATACGCGGTCGTGCCCGTGGAAAATTCCACCGACGGCGCAATCGGCCGCACGCTCGATCTCCTGCTCGCCACGCCTTTGAAGATCTGCGCGGAAGTGGTGCTGCGTGTGCAGCAGAACCTGATGGCGAAGAAAGCCTCGATCAAGGCGATACGCAAGGTCTATTCGCACCCGCAGTCCCTCGCCCAGTGCCACGGCTGGCTCTCCCAGAACCTCCCGGGCGCCCAGCGCGTCCCGCTCGCGAGCAACGCCGAAGCCGCGCGCGTCGCGGCGAAAGAGGCGGGCGCGGCGGCGATCGGCCCGGAGATCGCGGCGGCGCGCTACGGCCTGAAGCTCCTCGCGCGCTCGATCGAGGACGATCCCAAGAACAGGACCCGCTTCCTCGTGCTGGGATCGCACGACGCCGGCTCCTCCGGCAAGGACCGCACTTCGCTCGTCATGACGGCGCACAACAAGCCCGGTTCCCTGCACGGCCTTATCGCATCGTTCGCCGCGCACGGCGTGAGCATGACGCGCCTCGAATCCCGGCCGGCGCGCACCGGGCAGTGGGAGTACTACTTCTACGTCGACATCGAAGGCCATCAACAGGATGAAAAGGTGGCAAAGGCGGTCGCGGAGCTGCGCGACAAGGCGCCGTTCGTGAAGATCTTCGGCAGCTATCCGGCTGCGGTTCTCTAGGGCTGCTCAATGGATTTGTGCGAGCAGTCTCCGTCGTACATCCGCGCGATCGCGCCCTACCAGCCGGGCAAGCCGATCTCCGAGCTCGCCCGCGAGATGGGCCTGCACGAGAGAAAAATCGTCAAGCTCGCATCGAACGAGAATCCGCTCGGCATCTCGCCCAGGGCGAAGGCGGCGATCAAGAAAGAGCTCGCGGAGCTGGGGCGCTACCCCGACGGCAATGCATATGAACTGAAGGCCGCGCTGTCGCGCCGCCACGGCGTTCCGCAGGAATGCATCGTCGTCGGCAACGGCTCGAACGACCTGCTCGAGATGGCCGCCGGCGCCTTTCTGGCCCCCGGCCGCGCCGCGGTGTACTCGCAGCACGCCTTTGCCGTCTATCCGCTTGCGACGCAGGCGCGCGGCGCGACGGGCATCGTCGTTCCCGCGAAGAACTACGGACACGATCTCGCCGCGATGCTCGCGGCGATAACGCCGGAAACGCGCGTGGTGTTCATCGCCAATCCGAACAATCCGACGGGGACTTTCATACCGGGCGCCGAGCTCGAGGATTTTCTCGCGCGCGTGCGGCGCGATGTCGCGGTGGTGGTGGACGAGGCCTACACCGATTACCTGCCGCCGAACCTGCGCTACGACAGCGTGGCCTTATTGAAGAAGTACCCGAACTTCATCCTCACGCGCACTTTTTCCAAGATCTACGGCCTGGCGGGCCTTCGCGTCGGCTTCGGGCTGATGCAGCCGGATGTCGCCGACCTGCTCAACCGCGTGCGCCAGCCCTTCAACGTGAACAGCCTCGCTCTCGCCGCAGCGGCGGCGGCGCTCGAGGACGGGAAATTCGTCGCGAAGAGCTACAAAATGAATCGCCTGGGGCTGGCGAGGCTGGAACGCGCACTGAAGACGCTCGGCCTGGAGACCATTCCATCGTGCGCCAATTTCGTCACTTTCCGCGTGTCCCGGGCGAAGACGGTGTTCGAGAAGCTGCTGCGCCTGGGCGTAATCGTCAGGCCGCTGGCGGGTTACGACATGCCCGATCACCTGCGCGTCACCATCGGCACGCCGAAGGAAAACGAAAAATTCCTCAAGGCGCTGGCAACGGCGCTCGACGATTGATGGAACGCATCGAAAGGCTGGTGATAGTGGGAGTCGGCCTGATCGGCGGCTCGTTCGCGCTCGCGCTGAAGGAGGCGCGAGCGGTCGGCCGCGTGATCGGCGTCGGCCGCGGCGCGGGAAATATCCGCCGCGCGCTCGACCTCGGGATCATCGACACCGGCGGTGCGCTCGACGAAGCCACGTTCGCGGACGCCGATCTGGTGCTGCTCGCGGTGCCGGCCGGGCAGATGCGCGCGGTGATGCGCTCGATCGCGCCGCTCCTCGGCGCGAAGACCGTCGTCACCGACGCCGGCAGCACCAAGCAGGACGTGGTCGGTTTCGCCCGGAGCGAGCTGAAAGCCGCGCTTTCGCGCTTCGTCCCGGGGCACCCGATCGCGGGCACCGAAAAAAGCGGCGCCGACGCGGCCTTTGCAGGCCTTTATCGCGGGCGCAGGGTGGTGCTGACGCCGCTCGAGGAGAACGAGCCGGAAGCGGTCGAGCTGGTGCGCGTCGCGTGGGTGCGGTGCGGGGCGAGCGTCTTCGATCTGCAGCCGAAGGAGCACGATGCAGTGCTCGCGAGCGTCAGCCATCTGCCTCACGTGCTCGCGTATGCGCTCGTCGACCAGGTCGCGGGCCACAAGAACGCGAAACAGTTTTTTTCCTACGCGGCGGGGGGATTCCGCGATTTCACCCGCATCGCCTCAAGCCACCCGGAAATGTGGCGCGACATCTGCCTCGCGAACAAGAAGGCACTGCTCGCCGAGATCGACCGCTACGGCGGCAAGCTCGAGCGCGTCCGCAAGATGCTCGAGCGCGGCGACGCAAAGGCGCTGGAGGCGCTTTTCTCCGGCGCGCGCGATGCGCGCAACCGCTGGCTCAAGGACACGCAATGAAGGCAGCGTCTGGATTTTCCCCTCCTCTTTCGAGGAGGGGTGCCGCCGAAGGCGGCGGGGTGGCGTCGCCGCGAGAAGAATGGCCGGCCACCCCGTCGCGCTGCGCGCGCCACCGCTCCTTGTCCAAGGAGGGGAAAAAGACCGCCGGGGCGCGGTCCGCCTGAGGGTGCGCGGACCGTGAAATTCCTCGATCTCGACCCGATCGCGCGCGTGGCGGGCACGGTGAAGATGCCCGGCTCCAAGAGCATCTCCAATCGCGTCCTCCTGCTCGCCGCGCTTTCCCGCGGCGATACCCGGGTGAAAAACCTGCTCGATGCCGACGACACGCAAGTGATGCTGGAAGCGCTCGCGCGCCTGGGCGTCGCGATCGAGCGGCAGGACGATTCGGCGGTCGTGCACGGAGCCGGCGGTTTTCCCGTCAAGTCGGCCGAGCTTCGCCTGGGCAACGCCGGCACTGCGTTCCGGCCGCTCGCCGCGGCGCTCGCGCTCTCCGGCGGCGAATACCGGCTTTCGGGCGCGCCGCGCATGCACGAGCGTCCGATCGGCGACCTGGTCGACGCGCTGCGCCGCCTCGGCGCAGCAATCGAATACCCGGGAAAAGAAGGGTTTCCGCCGCTCGCGATTCACCCCGGAACGATAGCGCGCGGCAAGAGCGTTCGCGTTCGCGGCGATGTGTCCTCGCAATATCTGTCGGCGCTGCTGATGGCGCTGCCGCTCACCGGATCGGAAATGCCGGTCGAGGTCGAGGGCGAGCTGATTTCGAAGCCCTACGTCGAGATCACCCTGAACCTGATGAG
>DATHJM010000097.1:0-2244 GCA_035489775.1 Burkholderiales bacterium | reverse complement strand
GAAGCACCGCGTCGACGTACGAGCTCGACGGGTTGTAGTGGTGAAGTGCAAGCCGTAGATCTCGTGGTGCGCCTGAAGCGTGCAAGTAGTTCGCCGCACCGAGGATCGCGTCGTGCGCGTCGTGCACGTTTCCGCCGAGCCCGTAGCGCCGCCACGTCGCCGGCATGAACTGCATTGGCCCCTGAGCGCCGGCTGCACTCGAGCTCCGCAGCTTTCCGAACTTCGTCTCGACGAAATTGACCGCCGCGAGGACGTTCCAAAGAACACTGAACCTGCGCTCCGCATCGCGGTAGTCGTCGAGCAACTCGGCGGCCGGCCGCGCGGGACCGACTCTGATCGCGCGTGCGCGAATCGGTGGCGTCACGCGGTACAGCTCACGGTGCGCCGCCAGGAAATCGGTTGCGACTCGCCGGAGCTCATTCGGCAATCGGTTGAGCGTCGCGCGCGACAATCGCCTGTCCCCTGCGAGGAGCCGATAGATGCGCTGCTCGTACAGAGCGAGGAGCACGACGTCCGTCGGTGCAGCGCTCGACTTGGGGCGCCAGTGGGCGATCGCCTCGGTCAGGTCGTGCGTCGTCGTCTCGAGTGCGAGCGCGAGAGCGGCGGGCTCGCGCGGGACCGGAGCATCCGGCGACGGGGCGGCGGCGGCAGTTGCGCAAAGGACGAGCGCAGCGACAAGTAGAGAAGCCCGCGCGATGCGCGGGCTTCTCGTTAGCAGGCCCGTAAGCCGGATTCTGTTTACGATGACCATCCCTCTGTGCAGCAACCCGGTCCCTCGGCGGGCCGCCTGATGGCGGGACCTGTTTGCCTTGCACCGGACGGGGTTTGGCTAGCCGCCGTGTCGCCACGACGCTGGTGGGCTCTTACCCCACCTTTTCACCCTTACCTTCAGCGTCTCCGGAGAATCGCTGCCGGCGGTCTCCTTTCTGTGCCACTTTCCGTCGGCTTTCGCCGCCTGGGTCGCCCCAGCGTCCTGCCCTTCGGTGTCCGGACTTTCCTCGAGCCGTAGAAGCCCGCGGTCACCCGGCCTGCGTATCGAATTGTAGCTGCGTCTCTTCCTGTCCGAGCTCTTCGCGCAGGCTCGAGTTGCACTCCGGGCAGGTGACCATCCCGCCTGCGTGCAGCACGAACTCGCCGCAGACGAGGCACTCCATGCTGGCGCCGCGCAGCAGCGCCTGGAGCTCCTGCTCGAGAGTCCGGTGGAGAGGCGCGACCGAGCTCATAGCGACCGGAATACTCCCGTCACTCGGCCGAGGATCTGGACATGCTGTGCGTAGATCGGCTCGAGCGCGTCGTTCTCGGGCTGCAGCCTCACCCTGCCGTTCTCGCGGAAGAAACGCTTGACGGTGGCCTCGTCGGCCGACTCGTCGTCGCCGGCGAGGGCCACGACGATCTCGCCGTTGCGCGCTTCCTGAGCCCGCTGCACCACCACGAGATCGCCGTCGAGGATGCCCGCGTTGATCATCGAGTCGCCCTTCACCCGCAGGACGAAGTCACCGCGCAGCGTCTCCGGCACGGCCACGTGATCTTCCACGTTCTGCTCTGCGAGGAGCGGCCCGCCGGCCGCGATCTGCCCGATGAGCGGTAGCTTTTCGAGGGTCGTTGCTGGCGCTTCGCTGCGCTCGCGGCCGACGAGCTCGAGGGCTCGAGGCTTCGTTGGATCGCGCTTGAGCAATCCGGCCCGCTCGAGGTTGGCGAGGTGCGCGTGCACCGTCGAAGGCGAAGCCAGCCCTACCGCCTCGCCGATCTCCCGCACGGTGGGCGGGTAGCCATGTGCGTCGACGTAGTCGACGAGGAAGTCCCAGATCTCCTGCTGTCGTCCCGTCAGCATCTCCGCCTCCAAGGGGTTAGGTGGTCGATCGAACGTGTGTTCGCCACCCAGACTAGAGATCCTTCCGGACGTTGTCAAACCGGGCTAGGGACGGATCACCACCAAAGTCACCATGGCCCCGCGGAGCGGGGCCGGACTTCGGTGATCAATGCGCTGGAGAGGACTTGAACCTCCACGGCCTTTTAAGGCCACTAGGCCCTCAACCTAGCGCGTCTACCAATTCCGCCACCAGCGCCTGAAGGCCGGCGCATTGTAGCCGTGGGCCGACCGGATAGTTCTCGCGCCCTCATTAGAGTGCCGCGCGTGCGAGACCTATGTGCCGCCGCAGTGGATGCGGCTACTGCTGCGGGAGCCGAGTACGCGGACGCACGCGTCGTGATGAAGAGAAACCAGTTCGTGGCGACGAAGAGCGG
>DATHJM010000096.1:0-19499 GCA_035489775.1 Burkholderiales bacterium | reverse complement strand
GTCGACGGCACCTCGCTGATTTCGGTCTGGAACAGCGGCAGGCTGTCGGCCCGCGGCATCGCGTAATCCATCAGCGACCCGGACAGGAGCTGGGCGGTTTCGGGATCATAAAAGCATTGTTCCCACAGCGCCTGGCCGATGCCTTGCGCGATGCCGCCGTGGGTCTGGCCGTGGAGAATGAGCGGATTGATCGCGCGGCCGACGTCGTCGACCGCGGCCACGCGCACGACTTCGACGACGCCCGTTTCGGGATCGACTTCCACTTCGCACACCTGGCACCCGTAGGGAAACCCGCCGACGCGAACGGTCTCGGTATGCGCAGCGGCAAGCGGGCCGTGAAGCGCCTCGGGCACACCCTCCCCGAGCGCGGCCGCCGCGGCCTCGAAGATCCCGATCGAGCGATCCGTTCCCTTCACCCTGAAATGCCCTGAGTGGAATTCGATGTCCGCTTGCGCCGCTTCGAGGAGGTGCGCGGCGATGTCCTTTCCCTTTGCGACTACGGCTTCCGAGGCCTTGCTTATGACGATGCTGGCAAGGCGCATCGACCGGCCCGAGTGCGACCCGCCGCCCTCGGAAACCACGTCCGTGTCGCCAGTGATGAGCCGCACGCACTCGAAAGGAACGCCGAGCCATTCGACCAGCAACTGCGCGAAGCTGGTCTCGTGGCCCTGGCCGCTCGAGAGCGTTCCGATCACCGCGTCGACGCGGCCTTCCGGCCGCACCGTGATCTCCACTCGCTCGGTGGGAAAGCCCGAGGTCACCTCCACGTAGTTGGCCAGCCCGATGCCGCGCAAACGCCCGCGCCTGCGCGCTGCATCGCGCCGCGCGGGAAAACCGTTCCAGTCGCCGAGCGCGAGCGCCGCGGACATCGCCTTTTCGTACGCGCCGCTGTCGTAGGTGATGCCGAGCGGATTCGCAAAAGGCATCGCCGATTCCGGGATCAGATTACGCCGCCGCAGCTCGACCCGGTCGAAACCGTGATGCAGCGCCGCGAGGTCGATCAGCCGCTCGAGGACGAAGATCGCCTCGGGCCTGCCCGCGCTGCGGTAGGGCGTCGTGGGCGGTGTGTGGGTGAGGACGGCGCGGGCGCGGACATGCGCGGCGGGAATCCGGTACACGCTCGTCATGATCGAAGCGCCCTTGGAAAGCGGTACGTGAGATGCGGAATGCGCCCCGGCGTTGCTCAGGTTGGATGAGCGCAGCGCGAGGAAATTCCCCCGCGCGTCGAGGGCAAGCTCGGCCGCGGCCGTGAGGTCGCGTCCCTGATAGTCGGAAAGAAAGGCCTCGTGGCGCTCGCAAGTCCATTTCACCGGGCGGCCGAGGCGCTTCGCCGCCCAAACCACCAGCGCGAACTCCGGAAAGAAACTGTTCTTCGTGCCGAAGTTGCCGCCGACGTCGTGCGAGACGACGCGCACGGCTGCTTCATCAACGCCGAGAATCCACGCGAGCTCCCGCTTCTGCCGCACGACCCCGCCGCTGCCCGCGTGCAGCGTATAGCACCGCCCTGCCGGATCATAAACACCGACTGCGGCGCGCGGCTCCATCGGTACGCCGGTCACACGCTGCACCCAGGTCTCCAGCCGCACCACGTGAGCGGCGCGGGCGAAGGCCGCTTCGGTCGCGACTGGATCGCCCACATCCGCATCGATGCTTACATTGGAGTCTCTTTCTTCCCACAACAGCGGTGAACCGGTTCGCGTCGCCGCCCCGGCGTTCGTTACGGAAGGCAGCGCCTCGTAGTCGATGCGCACGAGCTCCGCAGCGTCCTTGGCCGCCTGAACCGACTCGGCCACGACCATGGCGACGGCCTCGCCGGCGAATCGCGCCTTGTCCGCGGGCAGGGGAAAGTGCGGCGCGATGAAAATCTCCGAGCCGTCGCGGTTCGCCAGACGGATGTCGGGCGGGCTCAGCGAAAACGGCCGGTGGGGAATGGATTTCAGTCCGTCCCGCAGGAAATCCGCGCCGGTGAGCACGGCGAGGACGCCGGGCGCGGCGAGCGCTTGCGCCGGGTCGATTCCCGCGATGCGCGCATGCGCGTGCGGCGAGCGCACCATGGCTGCGTACGCCTGGCCGGGAAGGTCGAGGTCGTCGCTGAAGCGGCCGTTGCCGGTGAGGAGGCGTGCGTCCTCCTTCCGGAGGACCGGCGTCCCGATTCCTGCGTTCACGATGGGGTTGCCGTCACCGGTCCCGGGCCCGCGCGGCGAGTGCTAGTTTCCCGCGGCCCGATGGACGATTTTTCCGCCGACCAGGGTCATGATGGGTTTGATGTCCTTGATCTGTATTGCGGGCACCGCGAAATAGTCGCGGTCGAGCACTACCAGGTCCGCGTATTTTCCTGGCTGGATCGAACCGAGATTGTTTTCCTGGAAGATGAAGCGCGCGTTGCTGCGCGTGTGCGCGATCAGCGCCTCCTCGCGCGAGACTGTCTGGCGGTTCACCTGGCGCCCGCCGACCATGCGCCCGGTCACAGCGAACCAGAGCGTGTAAAAGGGGCTTGAGGTCGTCACGGCGGTGGCATCGGACCCGAGCCCCCAGACGATCCCGCTCGCCTGTACGCGCCTGAAAGGGGGCATGTCCCACGCGCGCTCGCCGTGCACTTTGTGCATCAGCGCGCCCTGGATGAGCGGCCGGCTGTGCAGTCCCGCGTACATGCCGAGCCGCTTCATGCGCAAGAGCTGCGTGTCGGTCACCTGGTCGAGGTGGGAGAACACCCAGCGCAGGCCCTTGATCGGCTCGACCCTGTTGATCGCTTCGAACTCGGCGAGATACGCGTCGATCGCGTTTTCCATCTCGACGTGGGCGTTCAGGAACATGCCGCCCTCGGCGAGCGCTTGCGCGATGCGGCGCACTTCGCGCATGTCCTCGGGCCTGACGACGAAATCGTTGCGCAGCAGGTTGGTCGTAGCGGGCTGATAGACGGACTCGCCCCAGCCGATATTTTCGAAATAGTCGCTGCCCTGAAACGGCGTGTGCTGCTGGATCTCGGCGAGCACCTTGCCGACTTCCACGGGCGTCGCCGGCTGGCGGATCGTGGTCCAGAACGCGCGCGCGTTCAGCTCGCCGCGATCGGCGAGGGTCTTGTAGGGATCGTAGTGCTTCTCTGTCATCCCGCGCCCGCCCGCGTCGTACCAGGCGGTGATGCCCATCGCGTTCAGCCTGGCGACGAACCTGCGCACGTTCGCGAGCCACTGTTCCGTGTCGGGCAGCGGAATCTTCGCCGCCGCGAATGCGACCCCGCCCGCGCCCCGCACGACACCGGTCGGATTGCCGCCCGCGTCCTTCTCGATGCTGCCGCCGCGCGGGTCGGGTGTAGCTGCGTCGATCCCGGCTGCCTTGAGCGCGGAGGTATTGAGATAGCTGTGGTTGTACACGGCTTGCAGCACCACCGGGTTGGCGGGCGCGATCCGGTCGAGCTCTTCGAGCGGAAACCCGCGCGGGTCGTCGGTGAACTGCTCCTCCGACCAGCCTCCGAGCGTCACGATCCATTCGCCGGGACTCACTACGCGAACGCGCTCGGCGAGCATCTCGAGCGCCCGCTTGCGCGAAGCGACCCCGTCCAGCCGCATCTCTTCGTGCTCGGGCGCGCGGATGAAGTGGGCATGATTGTCGATCAACCCCGGGATCACGGTCTGCTTCTTGAGGTCGATCACCTTGGTGCCGCGGCCCTGAAGCTCGAGCACATCGGCATTGGTGCCGACGGCAACGATGCGCTCGCCCCGGATCGCGACGCCTTGAGCGATCGTGAAACGGTCGTCGACCGTGACGATCCTGCCGTTCACGAAGATCGTGTCGGCGGGGTCGGCGGCGAATGCGGATGCGATCGCGGAAAGCCACAGGACTGCAAGAACGCAAATTGCTTTTTTCACGGAGCGCTTCTCCGAACGGGTAGGTTCCGGGGTTTCGAGGCCCGCGGGGACGGCCAGGCCCCGATCAAAGGGGCGAATATTGTCGCCTACTTTATCTATTCGCACGACTTTTATATAAAATCGTGATTCACAGGAGGTCACGAATGCCGAGAGTCGCGCTTGCCCTGCTCGCCGCCTTGCTCGCATCCCAGGGCGCGGCTCAGGAGTACCCGTCGAAGCCGGTGCACGTGTACGTGCCTTCCAGCCCGGGGGGCGCGTCCGATGTCGCCGCGCGGCTGGTCGCGCCCAAGCTCGCAGAGGCGCTCGGGCAGCCGTTCATCGTCGAGAACCGCGTCGCCTCCGGCGGCATCGTGGGCACCGCGCAGCTCGCGAAATCGCCCGCCGACGGCTACGCGATCATGATGACGTTCGACACCTTCGCCTCCAACCCGCACATGTACAAGGAGCTGCCCTACGACGTGGTGAAGGATTTTGCGCCGGTCATGCTGCTCACTCGCTATCCGCAGATTCTGGTCGTGCATCCGAGCCTCAAGGTGAAGACCGTCCCCGAGTTCGTCGCCTACGCGAAAGCGAACGGCGCGAAGCTGAACTACGGCTCGGCGGGCCCCGCCTCATCAAGCCGCCTCGCGTTCGAGCTCCTCAAGGAAACTGCGGGAATCGAGATGGAGGCAGTCCATTACAAGGGCGGCGGGCCCGCGATCAACGACCTGCTCGCGGGCACGGTGCAGGTGATGCTCATCCAGGCGGGCGGCGCGATCGGGCAGAACGTCCGGTCGGGCAAGCTGGTCGGCCTGGCCACGAGCGGCCGGCAGCGCTCGCCGCATTTCCCCGACTTGCCGACGATCGCGGATTTCTACCCGGGCTTCGAGACGACATCCTGGGTCGGGCTGATCGCGCCGGCAGGCACGCCGCGCCCGGTCATCGACAGGCTCAACGGCACGCTCGCGAGAATCCTCGCCGCCCCGGACATGAAGGAAAAATTCGACGTGCAAAGCGCCGAGATCGTCGCGAGCACTCCCGAGCAATTCGGTGAGCTGATCAGGTCCGAGACGGTGAAGTGGGGCAAGATCATCCGCGACAAGAACATCCGGGTCGACTGAACATGGCCGACCTCGAAGATCCTTCCAAGCCCGGGAGCGCTGGCGAGGCCCGGCCTCCGCGCAGCGCCCTCAAATCCGCCGCGCTGGTGATCGCGGTCATACTGCTGCTGGTCGCGGTGAGTTTCCTGGGTCTGGGCGCCGGCTACTTCAACGCGCTCTTCAACAGGCACTGAAGCACCCGCTGCGGCCTCGCCGGTTCGACGACGCCGCTTGCGCTACCGGGCGGCGCGCTTCGGCCCCAGGTCCTCGCCGATCGGCCGGCCGGGATAGTGAAACGCGATCGGCCCGTCGGGCTGCGCGTGCATGAACTGGTAGACGTAGGGGTCCTTCGAGGCGAGCATCGCGTCGGGCGTTCCCTCGCCCGCGACGATGCCGTCGGCGATCACATAGACGTAATCCACGAGCTTCACCGCCTCGCTCACGTCGTAGCTGACCACGATTGAAGTCGCGCCGAGCGAATCATTCAGCTGACGGATGAGATTGGCGATCACGTTGATCGAAATCGGATCGAGCCCGCCGAAGGGCTCGTCGTACATCGCGAGCATCGGATCCATCGCGATCGCGCGCGCGAGCGCCACGCGGCGCGCCATCCCCCCGGAGAGCTCGCCCGGGGTCAGGGCGTGCGTGCCGCGCAGGCCGACCGCTTGCAGCTTCATCAGCACGATCCTTCGCAGCACGCTTTCGGGGAGCTCGGTGTGCTCGCGCATCGGGAAGGCGATGTTCTCGAACACCGACATGTCGGTGAAAAGGCCCCCCGCCTGGAACATCATCCCCATCTTGCGGCGCAGCGCGTACAAGGCGTGCGTGTCGAGCTCATGGACCGTTTCGCCCGCGACCTTCACCGTGCCGCGGTCCGGTTTCGCCTGGCCGCCGATCAGGCGAAGCAGCGTCGATTTTCCCGAGCCGCTTGCGCCCAGGATCGCGACGAGCTTGCCGCGCGGAATCCTGAGGCTCAGTCCTTTCAGCAGCTTCCTCGGGCCGTAGGAGAACTCGACGCCGGAGATCTCGACGAGATTTTCTGAGGAATTCATTTGTGCACCGGCATCATTCTGCCTGGAGAAGCGCCACGGTGCCCAGCCCCCCGTCCGCGCAGATGCTCACCACCGCGCGGCTTCCTTTGGGCATCGCGGCCAGTTCCTTCACCGCCTGCGACAGGATGCGGGCTCCGGTCGCGCCGAACGGATGACCCAGGGCCACGGAGCCGCCGTGCGGATTGAGCCGCTCCCACGGAAACTTGCCGAGGTTCGCTTCCACGCCCGCTTTCTCGCGCCGGAAATCCGCGCTCTCCAGCGCTGCGACATTGCACAGCACTTGCGCGGCGAAGGCCTCGTGGATCTCCCACAGCGCGATGTCGCCGTAGGCGAGGCCGTTTCGCGCGAGCATGCGCGGAATCGCGTACGCGGGCGCCATGAGAAGCCCTTCGTTGAAGATGTCAACCGCGGCTATCTCCCAATCGACAAGCCGTGCGCGCGGGACGGAACCCGGCACGCGTTTGATCCCCGCACCGGTGGCCACCCACAGGCCAGCCGCGCCGTCGGTCAGGGGTGACGAGTTGCCCGCGGTGATCGTACCCTTGCCGCTCTTCCTGTCGAAGGCCGGCTGCAGCTTCGCCAGGCGCTCGAGGTTCGTGTCCGCGCGCGGGAAGCCGTCGCGCGACATGCCTTCCACGGGCACGATCAGGTCGTCGAAGAATCCGGATTTCTGGCCTGCGAGCGCCTTCTCGTGGCTGGCAAGCGCGATCCTGTCCTGGGAATCCCGCGCGATGCTCCAGGTCTTGGCCATTTCCTCGCAGTGCTCGCCCATGCTCTTGCCGGTGGCGCGGTTGGCCACGGCAAGAATGTGCAGGCGGATGTCGCGCGCCCGGAGGTTCCTGAACAGCGCAAGGCGCTGCGCTGCCGAGCGCGCCTGCGAAAAGCGCCGCAGCCAGTCGGAGAAATTCTGCGAAAGCCCGATCTGCACGCGGCTCATGCATTCCACGCCGCCGACAAGTGCGAGCTCCTTGCCGCCGTGTCCGAGCATTCCTGCCGCCTCGAAAGCCGCGACCATGCTCGTCGAGCAGGCAAGCACCGTGGAAAACGCCGGGATGGTCTGGTCCAGGCCCGCCTCGATCTGCACCTCGCGCGCGATGTTCGAGTAGCCGAGGTTCGGAATCACCGTCCCCCAGACGACGAGGTCCGGTTTCACGGCGGACTGCGGTCCGGTCATTGCCCGCATGACCGGCACCGAAAGCTCCACCGCATCGAGCCGGGCAATCGGGCCGTCCACGCGCGCAAACGGCGTGCGCACGCCGGCGGCGAGCCAGAGTTCGTGATCGTTCATGGTGCCCGCATTATGTATTGGATCGCAAACCCCGGCCAAGCCGGAATTCCCGGCCGGAAAGGCGGTCTATACTGCCAGGTTACGGAGGTGAAAAATATGGATCGTCGCAAGTGGTTGAGAGGTTTGACTGCGCTGTCTCTGGCGGGTTTTAGTGCGGCCGGATGGGGACAAAAAACCGCGAAAGGAGCCGTGAAAGTGGAAGACCTGCAAAAGAACTGGAAAACCCTGCTTGCCGAGGGAGCGGACGTGGCCGCGAGCGCTGAACCGCTCAAGCTCCCGGATCCCGAATGGAAGAAGCGACTTTCGCCCGCGGCCTACGACGTGCTGCGCCACGAAGGCACCGAGCGGGCCGGCACGAGCCCGCTGGACCGCGAAAAGCGCCCGGGGGTGTTCGTCTGCGCAGGCTGCAACCTGCCGCTTTTCACTTCGGCGATGAAATTCGACAGCGGCACCGGATGGCCGAGTTTTTTCACCACGATACCCGGCGTGTTCGCGACCACGGTAGATCGGAAGCTCTTCATGCAACGCACCGAATACCACTGCGTGCGCTGCGGCGGGCACCACGGCCACATCTTCGACGACGGGCCCGAGCCGACCGGCCTGCGCTACTGCAACAACGGCGTGGCGCTGCGATTCATACCCAAGGGGCCGGCGCAGAAACCCGCCTGACCAGGATCGGCAGCGCGAATCTCCCCACCTGTAACCGCTGAAACGGGGCTTACAAGCCGTTACAGGTTTGGGGGTCAACAGCCCGCTCTGGCGGGCCGTTCTTGTGCTCGTATCCCGTAAAAAAGGAGCGAACATGAAAACCAGGACGTTCCGCCTCTTGAGCCTCGCAGGTCTTGCCGTTTCCGCCATTGCAACCAGCGTGCCTGCGCTGGCGCACGACGGGAGCTTCTACGGACACGCCCACTACGGCAGGCCGCACTTCGCCTACCCGGGCCAGCGGGTCGTCATCGTGCGGCCCCCGGTATTCGTGCGGCACCCCGTCGTGATGTATCGCCCGGCGTATCGCCCCGGCCCGGTGTACTACACTCCGGCGCCTGCTTACTACTACGCCGCCCCGGCACCGGCGTACTACGCGCAGCCCGCGTGGGGCACGATCGGCGGCGCGATTGCCGGTGCAGCGATCGGAAGCGCCGTAGGCGACGGCCGCCCCGGCGCAATCGCAGCCGGATCGGTGATCGGCGCAGTGGTCGGCGGCGGGCTGGCTCGCTAGCTGCAGCAGGCTTTCCCGCTTCACCGAAAGTCCGCCTTCGGGCGGACTTTCGCTTTCCGGCCCTTACAATGGCGCGATGCCCGCCGAACCGCCCTACTCGGGGCTCACCCCGGACACCGTGCTCGATGCGCTCGCCACCGCCGGCTTCGCCGGCGACGGGCGGCTGCTCGGGCTGAACAGCTACGAGAACCGCGTCTACCAGGTTTGGCTCGAGGCGGAAGAGAAGCCGGACTCGCCGGCCTCGGTCGTCGCGAAGTTCTATCGCCCCGCACGCTGGACTGACGCGCAAATCCTCGAGGAGCATGCGTTCACGCTCGAGCTCCTCGAGCGCGAGATTCCGGTGGTCGCGCCGCTCGCGGCCAATGGGAAAACGCTGCACGCATTCGGAGGCTTCCGCTTCGCGGTGTATCCGCGCCGCGGCGGGCGCACGCCTGAGCTCGAAGACCGCAAAACGCTCGAATGGATCGGTCGCTTCGTCGGCCGCATTCACGCGGTGGGCGCGACGCGCCCGTTCGCCGATCGGCCGGTCGTCGACCCCTCGAGCTTCGGCCGCGAGCCGCGCGACTGGCTCCTTTCGCACGACTTCATTCCAACGGATCTCCTCGACGCGTGGAAAAGCGCTGCCGACCTGGCGCTCGCGCGTGTCGCCACCAGCTACGAGCGCGCGGGCGAGGTGCGCGCGCTGCGCCTGCACGGCGACTGCCACGCCGGAAATGTGTTGTGGACCGACGATGGGCCGCATTTCGTGGACTTCGACGATTGCCGCAGCGGCCCGGCGATCCAGGATCTCTGGATGCTGCTATCGGGCGACCGGGCGTCGATGACGCGGCAGCTCGCCGACGTCCTCGCCGGCTACGAGGATTTCCACCAGTTCGACCCGCGCGAGCTGCACCTGCTGGAGGCCCTGCGGACCCTGCGCCTCATCCACTACTCGGCCTGGATCGCACGCCGCTGGGACGACCCCGCATTCCCGGCCGCGTTTCCATGGTTCAACACCCAGCGCTATTGGCAGGACCGCATCCTCGAGCTCAAGGAGCAGATCGCCCTGATGGACGAAGCTCCGCTCGCAGTTAGCTGAGCGTACGAATCCGGCGTCACGCCGCGGCGAGTTCGGGCGCCACCAGGGCGTCGATCACAGCCTGCGCGCGCGCGATGCCCTCCTGCTTGCTCGCCTCGCTGATTGCGAGCCCCTCGGCGTAGACGAACTCGATGTCGTCCATCCCGATGAAAGAAAGAAAAGTGCGGACGAACGGTGTCTGAGTGTCGTTCGGCGTCCCGGCGTAAATCCCGCCGCGCGTGGCGAACACGTAAACCTTCTTCCCGGTAAGGAGGCCCGCCGGCCCCTTCTCGGTGTATTTGAAAGTCACGCCCACGCGGCCGATATGATCGAAATACGCCTTGAGCGTCGAGGGAACTCCGAAGTTGTACATCGGCAGCCCGAGAACGACGACGTCGGCGCGCTTGAGCTCGCCGATCAGCGTATCCGAATAGTCGACCGCCGCCTGCTGCTCGGGCGTGCGCTCCCCGGGTTTCGCGAGGAAGGCGCCGAAGCGCGCGGCGTCCAGGTGCGGAACGGGGTCCTTCGCGAGGTCGCGCACGATCACCCTGCCGCCTGGGTTCGCCGCGCGCCACGCGGCGATGAAGCGCTCGGCGAGCCGGCTCGACTGGCCGTCGTTCGAAAAGATGCTGGATCGGATCTGGAGCAGCGTTTTCATGTTTCACCTCAATGTGTCAAAGATGGAATCCGTCCCAGCCGGCCGCTCTGGTAGTCGACGACGGCCTGCTGGATCTGTCCTTGCGTGTTCATGACGAAGGGTCCGTAACCGGCGATCGGCTCGTCGATCGGCTGCCCGTTCATGACGAACACCGATGCGTCCGACTCCGCCTCGATCACGGCCTCGCCGCCTTCGCGCTCGAATACGACGAGCTCGCCTTCTTTCACGGCCTCGCCGTTCACCGAAGCCTTGCCTTTCAGCACGAAGAGACCCGCGGTCCAGCCCTCGCGAAGGTCGAGGCGCACGCGGTGCCCCGCTCGCAGGCGCAGGTCGAACAGGTTGATCGGCGTGAACGTGCGCGCCGGCCCCGTCGCGCCCTCGAATTCGCCCGCGATCACCCTCACAGAACCGGCATCCCCGGGAAGCTTCGCCACGGGAATGTCGCGAGCGAGGAGCTCCTGGTAGCGCGGCGCAGTCATCTTCGACTTCGCCGGGAGGTTCACCCAGAGCTGGAGCATCTCGAAGGGCCCGCCACGGCGCGCGTAGTCGCGCCCGTGCATTTCCTTGTGCAGCACGCCCGAGCCCGCGGTCATCCACTGCACGTCGCCCGGGCGGATGCTGCCCCGGTTGCCGCCGGTGTCCTCGTGATCGACCTCGCCCTGATAGGCGATCGTGACGGTCTCGAACCCGCGGTGCGGATGCCAGCCGACGCCGCGCTCCTCGCCGGTCGGCTCGAAATCCGCAGGCCCGGCGTGATCGAGAAGCAGAAAAGGCGTGAGCTGCGCGCCGAGCTCCTGGTAGTGGAACACCGTGTGCACCGGGAAACCGTCGCCCACCCAATGAGCTTCGCTGCCGCGGTGAATGCTGCGTACCTTCTTCATGGTGTTTTTCATTGCGTCTCCTGGTGTCATCGGTCCGGACATGCGGACATTTAATCATTGGACAAGTAGATAAAAAAGCGCAAAATATTGCTTGAGTTGATCTAATTAATGGATATATGACACCTCGCATCACCCTCGACCAATGGCGCGCGCTGCTCGCGGTCGTCGACGAAGGCAGCTATGCCAGGGCCGCCAGGGCCCTGCACAAGAGCCAGTCGTCGGTGACCTACGCCGTGCAGAAGCTCGAATCGCTGCTCGGCGTGAAGGCCTTCAAGATCCTGGGGCGCAAGGCGACCCTCACGACCACCGGCGAGCTGCTCTACCGCCGCGCGCGCTACCTGCTCGAGGAGGCCGCCGGGCTGGAGCAGTCGGCGAAGAAGCTGTCGGCGGGCTGGGAGGCGGAGATCCGCCTCGCCGTGGAAACCATTTTTCCGACCTGGCTGCTGCTCGGCTGCCTTGCCCGCCTCGGAGCGGAGAGCCCCCACACGCGCGTCGAGCTGATCGAAACAGTGCTCGGCGGAAGAGACGACGCGCTGCTGCAGAGCCAGGCGGAGCTGGCGATATTCGTGACGGTTCCTCAAGGATTCATGGGCGAGTCGCTGATGCGGATGCGCTTCATTCTCGCCGCGCACCCGGATCATCCGCTTCACAAACTCGGGCGCAAGCTCTCGATGCGGGACCTGCGCGCGCATCGCCAGCTGGTGGTGCGCGAGTCGAGCCCGCGGCGCACAACGCCGCTGACGATGGAGGCGACGCAGCGCTGGACGGTGAGCAACCTGGCGACCTCGATCGAGGCCGCGCGCTCGGGCCACGGTTTCGCGTTTTTGCCGGAGGAGAGGATCCGCGAGGAGCTCAAGGCGGGGACGCTCAAGGCGCTGCCCTTGCGCGAAGGCGGCGAGCGCTTCGCCGAGCTCTACCTGATCTTCGCCGACCGCGAGCACGCGGGCCCGGCGACGCTGCGTCTCGCCGAGATCATCCGCGAGGCGGTGGCGAGCGAATGCAAGAAGTCTGCCGTCCCGGCGAAAGACCCCGTGCGAAAGCGGGCGCGCGGGAGGATGAAAGCGCCAAGTTCCTAGCAGTCCGACCGCTTCGTCGCGAAACCGTTATCCTCTCCGGTTTTGCCCTCCGGCAGAACCGTGTCTCTCTCGGCGTCTTCTCCTGAATCTCCCCGCCGGCGCGACGCCGCGCTCACCGTCACCCTGGTGGTGTTCTGCCAGGGCTTCAACATGCTGAGTCTGGGCGGCATCGCGCTCTTCCTGCCGCTCATCCGCGAGGATCTCGACATGAGCTTCGCGCAGGCCGGGATGCTGTCCGCCGCCGCGACCTTCACCTACGCGCTCGGCCAGATTCCGGGCGGCTACCTCGCCGACCGCTTCGGGCCCAAGCGCGTGTTCTTCATCGGCATCCTCGGCTCGACTCTGCTCTCGCTCAATTTCGGGATGATCCAGTCCTACCCGGGCGCGCTCGCGAACCAGGTCGTGTCGGGCGTGTTCCGCGCGCTGATCTTCGCGCCGGGCCTGACGCTCGTCGCTTCCTGGTTCCCTGCGGACCGCAAGGCGACCGCGATGGGCGTGTACGTGATCGGCGGCGTTTCGGGGAACATCCTGCTCTCTCTCGTCGGCCCGTTCCTGGTGAACCACTACGGCTGGCGCCCGCCCTTCATCGCCTTTGCCGCGCTGGGCGTGTGCGCCGCGTTCGTGTATCTCGCCTTCGGCAAGGAGAAGCCCGCCGCGGGGCCGAGGCACCCGGTGGGCGTGCTGGACGCCTTCCAGCTCTTCCGCTACCCGATCATGTGGGTCTGCGCCGGCATCCAGTTCATCCGCTTCGGCGTCACGACTTCGTTCAATTTCTGGCTGCCGTCGCTCCTGGTGGCCGACCGCGGGCTGTCGCTGCAGGCGGCGGGGTTCATCACGGCGATGGGCTTCGCGCTTACCGGGCCTTCCAACGCGCTCGGCGGTTACACCTCGGACCGGCTGAGGAACCCGCCCCTGGTGATCGGCGCTTCGCTCGCCGTGCTCGCCTGCACTTCGGCGCTGCTCACTGTGGTCGACTCGATCTCCATGCTCGTCCTCGTGGTCGCGGTCAACGCGGTCTTCCTGCAGTTCTATTTCGGGCCGCTCTTCTACGTTCCGGTCGAGGTGCTGGGGCCGCGCGTCGCCGGAATCTCCGCCGGGTTCTGCAACATGTTCGCCAACCTGGGCGCGCTCGTTTTCGCCTATGCGCTCGGCGTGGTGAAGGACACCGCGGGCGCTTTCACGCTGGGTTTTCTGGCGACGAGCGCCGTGTGCGTCGTCGGAGTCGCGCTTTCCGCAGTCCTCGCGCGCATGAGGACGACCGCGCTCGCCCGCGCCCACGGCAGCGGCTGATTCAGCCCTACCCCTTCGCCCGATCCTCGACCTCGTAGCCGGCGGCGATCCAGGCGTCCAGCCCGCCGTGCAGCGGACGCACTTTGGTGTAGCCGAGCCCGATCAATTTTTTTGCGACTTGCGCCGCCGAGGCTTCGTTGGGACAGGTGCAGTAGAAAATGATCTCGCGGTCTGCCGGCAGCTGCTCGAGCCGGCGCTCCACCTCGGCGACGTCCATCCCCAGCGCGCCGGGAATGAAACGCGGATCCAGACCGCGGCTGCCGGGCGAGCGCACGTCCACCACCACCGGGCGCTTGTTCCCGTCCATCAGGGCGCGCAGTTCGTCGACGCCGATGCGCGCGATGCGAAGCATCTTGTAGAAGCGCCGCCGCTCCCACCACTTGAGCGCGATGTATCCGCCGAGCAGCGCGCCGGCCGCCCCGGCCGCCAGCGTGCCGAGCCCTTCGATGCGCAGGATCAGTTCATTGATCTGGGTGTGGAACGCCATCCCCGCGCCGATCGCAACGCCGGCCCAGATGATCACGCCCAGGCCGTTCAGAAGAAGAAAGGACCACCAGCCCAGGCGCATCGCGCCCGCGAGCGGCGGCGTGACGGTCGAGAGCCCTGGAATGAACTTCGACAGCACCAGCGTCAGCTTCCCCCAGCGCTCGAAGCGGACCTCCGTCTGGCGCACGCAGGAATCGGGCGAAAGCGACACGCGGCACAAGAACGTCATCACGCGGCGGCCGTAGCGCCGGCCCGCGAGGTACCAGAGCACGTCGCCGATCATGCACCCTGCGAATGCCACGCCGAAAATCGCTGAAGGCGAAAGCTCGCCCTCGGCCGCAAGAGCGCCCGCGACGATCAGCGTGGGGATCGCGGGAATCGGCAGGCCGATCTGCTCGAGCAGCACGTTCGCGAAAACCAGCGCGATCCCGTATTGCGCGATCAGGCGATCCATGCGTTCCCGCTCATTCGCCCGTAAATCGCCGGATCATGCGCCGGTCTCGCTTGGTGGGCCGGCCCTGCGTGTCTTGCGCCGGATGCGGCCCGGCGCGGCGCATTGTGATCATGTGCTCGCGCCTCTCCCGGCTCTCATCGCTCTCGGCATACAGCAGCGCCGCATCGGCTGCCGGGCCGCGCTTGAGGGAAACTGCGCGCACTTCGATCAGCCACTGCAGTTCCCCAGCGCGCACTTCGAGCCGATCGCCGGGCCTCACGCCCTTGCCCGGCTTCACGCGCTCGCCGTTGAGCTTCACCTTGCCGCCCTCCACCGCGCGCACAGCCAGGCTGCGCGTCTTGTAGAAGCGCGCCGCCCACAGCCACTTGTCGATGCGCAGGCGCCCGGGCCCGTCCGCGTCCACGTAAGGATCCGCTCGCGGGACTAGCGGGCGGACCGGCCGAAGCTCTTGCAGTACTGCTCCGGTCCCTGCCAGTTCTGCTCGTCGACGCGACCGGCCTTGAAAATCAGCGTGCGTTCGCAGCGCACCGGCTCGCCGCTGCCGGATCCGAACATCACCCCAGTGCCGATCCCTATCCCGCCTCCGCCTCCGCCGCCGATCCCAAAGCCTACCGCCGAGCTTCCCCGGGAGCCCGCGCTGTCGGACGCCCATGTGTACACGTCGCGGCCGTCCGTGAGCTTCGTGCTGCGCGCGGGCGCCCCCCAGCGCAGCACGACCTCATCGTACGTCGCGCCGTCCCAGCTGCTCCTCGCTTCGGCGAGCTCGGCTCCCGGGGTGGCGCAGCCGGCGAGCAGAACTACGATTAGCGTTGCGATTCTCATAAAACCTCCTGGAAGCGAAAACGCCCCGAAGATTTCTCCCCGGGGCGTTTGTCCTGCTGTAAGGCACGCCGGCCTAACGGCTGGCGGAAATCCCAAGTCTGCGGATTGATCCGCTGTTCGAGGTCGGTAGTCCGGTCCTGCCTTGTTGGTCTCTCACGGGATCACCTCCTTTCGAAATTGTGGAAATTGAAGTCTATCACGCTCGTTTGCGCCGGCAAGGCGAGCTAGCTCTTCACGACGGCCGCCGCCGGGGCACGTGGAATCAGGAGCCACAGCACGATGTAGAGGAGGAGACCGAGACCGCACACCAGCGCGAGCAGGATGAACACGGCCCGGAAAAGGACAGGATCGATTTCGAACCGTTCTCCAAGACCGCCGCACACGCCCCCGACCTTGCGATCGGAAGTCGACAGATGCAGCCGCTTCGCGGGGCGGGGCTCGCCCTGCGCGCCCATCCTTTCGGGAACCATGATCCACAGGATCACGTAAACCAGCGCTCCGAGCCCGCCGAAGAGGAGCGACATCAGAAAGAAAAGGCGGAAGAAGACCGGGTCGAGATCGAAATAGTCGCCGAGCCCGCCGCAGACGCCGGCGATCTTCCTGTCTTCGACGAATCGATACAGTTTCTTCATGGTGGAGAGATTCTAACGTGACTTCCGCGGCGGGGAGTTTTGACGTATCGTGGAACCCCCAAACCTATCGACAGGGAGAACCCAATGTCACGGATTTCGACAGGACTGCAAGTGCTCGTGCTCGTCGCCGGTGCTGCCGCGACGGGAGCCCAGGCCCAGGGGCTGGTCACGACGCAGAAATTGTCGGCGGCGCTGGCGAACGAGCTCGTCGGCGAATCGGTCGCCGCTTGCGCGCAGAAAGGTTACCCGGTGGTTGCGGTGGTCGTCGACCTCGACGGCGTTCGCCAGGCTCTGCTGCGCGGCAACGGAGCACCAGTCCACTCGATGGACAACGCCTACTACAAGGCGTACACGGTGGCCTCGGTGGGCCTTGTTCGCAAGGAGGACAGCACCAAGGCCATCGCGGACAGGATGGCGAAGAACCCGCCGAGCAGCGTGCCGACGACCCAGCTGCCCAACATCACCTATGCGCAGGGCGCCGTCGCCATCCAGGCCGGCGGCCAGACGATCGGCGCGCTCGGAGTGAGCGGCGCCCCCGGCGGCCAGTTCGACGAAGAATGCGCCCGCGCGGCCCTCGCGAAGATCAAGGACCGGATGAAATAACGCGCGTCGGCCTTGGTTGCGTTTCCGCCTGACTCGAGCATGCCAGCGGCGCGCGGCTTGTCTCCTGCGAAGTGGCGGGTGAAGGTCGGAGAAGAGGAAACCTCCGCGATCTTCGAGCCTGCGTTGACGCCGGCAGGCGGCGCGCTCTTTGTCTGCGCGCACGGCGCCGGCGGCCACATGGCCGATCGCGGCATGCTCGCACTCGCCGAGCCTCTGCGCCGATGCGGGTTTCACGTCGTTCGCTTCAACTTTCCCTATCGCGAGAAAGGGTCCAGCCATCCGGACACCATGCCTCGCCTGAAGGAATGCATTGCTGCCGTAGCCTCGCACGCACGCAGCGAAGCCGGGCCGCAGACCCTCATTCTCGGCGGGCGGTCGATGGGCGGACGGGCGGCTTCGATGCTCGCGGCCGAGGAATTTCCATGCGACGGCGTGCTGCTCCTCGCCTACCCCCTGCATCCGGCGGGCAAGCCCGAACAACTGCGCGACGCGCACCTCGCGAAAATCAAGGTGCCGGTCCTTTGCCTGAACGGCACGCGCGACGCTCTGTGCCGTCGCGATTTGATGGAAAGCGTGGTTGCTCGCATGACCGACCGGTGGACCATGCGCTGGCTCGAAGGCGCCGATCACAGCTTCCGGGTGCTCAAGACTTCGGGGAAAACGGACAGCGACGTTCTGGGCGAGATCGCGGAAGCGTGCGGTGCCTGGGTCCGTGGCGTCGCCCTGAAGTAGGTCAGCGACGTTCATGTCCCTCCATAATAGTAACGACGGCCAAAAGGCCGCACTCGGAGGATCGATATGAATGCGCTCGGCACGACGTTCACCCGGATATTCTCGCTCGGAGCAGGCGCGCTGATCGCCTCGATCGCCCTCTCCGTCCGGGCCGCGGACTATCCCGCCCCGAAGGAAGGCGACTGGGTCGCGCGCGAGTTCCGCTTTCACACGGGCGAAACGCTGCCCGAGGTGCGCCTGCACTACACGACGGTCGGCGCGCCCTCGGGGGAACCGGTGCTGATCCTGCACGGAACGGCCGGATCGGGCGCCACGCTGCTCACGAAGGATTTCGCGGGCGAGCTCTTCGGGCCGGGGCAGCCGCTCGACGCGAGCCGCTACTTCGTCATCCTGCCCGACGCCCTCGGAACCGGAAAATCGACCCGGCCTTCCGACGGCCTGCGCGCGCGCTTTCCCAAGTACAACTACGAGGACATGGTGCTCGCGCAGTATCGCCTCGTGACCGAGGGCTTGGGCGTCAAGCATCTTCGACTGGTGCTCGGCAACTCGATGGGCGGCATGCAGACCTGGATCTGGGGCGTGACGTATCCCGACTTCATGGATGCGCTCGTGCCCATGGCCTGCCAGCCGACCGAGATGTCGGGACGCAACTGGATGCTGCGGCGCCTCCTCGTCGAATCCATCCGCAGGGACCCGGACTGGAACGGAGGCAACTACACTATGCAGCCGCGCGGCATCCAGCTCGCGCTGGTCGAGTTCGGCATCGCCACCTCGGGCGGATCGCAGGCGCTGTACAAGCAGGCGCCCACGCGCGAAAAGGCCGATGCGATAGTCGCGCAGCGCCTCGGGCAGCCCTTCCGCGGCGACGCCAACGACGTGCTGTACCAGTGGGAATCCTCCGACGACTATAACCCGTCGCCGGGCCTGGAGCGCATCCGCGCGGCGCTCGTCGCCATCAACGCCGCCGACGACGAACGCAATCCGCCCGAGCTCGGCATCCTCGAGCGCGAAATCAAGCGCGTCAAAGGCGCTCGCTACGTCCTCATCCCGGCGAGCGGCGACACGCGGGGACATGGCACCACCGGCAATGCGGCGCTATGGAAACAGCACCTCGCGGAATTGCTGCAGAGGGCGGCGCGGACGGGGAAGTAGCTCCGCACGCGAACGGCGAAGTAGTCGCCTGAGGAGCGCCTAAGGAGCGAAAGGCCTGCCGACGCCGAGCCCGGTCTCGTTCTTCACGAAATAGCCGAGCAGCTGCATCTCCACAGGGCCGGAGCTGAACGTGGTGTTGCGCGCGACCACCCCCTTGGTTCCCGGCGCGGGGACGCTCGGGGCGGGCACCACCAGGCCGCCGGTGAGAGGCAGGTGCGCGGTGCGGCCGTCGCTTCTCACCGCGATCGTACGGCCCCCGTCGACGGTCACCAACACCAGGTAGAACTGTCCCGCGGCGAAGCTCGTGACCTCGGGGTTGACGAACACGTCCGTGATGACGAACGCGCAGCGCTTTGGAACGCTGAAGGGCGCTGTCCCCTGGCGGTCGTAGTAGAACGGATTCGAGCTGTTGTCCTTGGGCAGCTGCATGGTCACGAGATTGACCATGTTCTTGACCGGCACGTTGAGATGCGTCATGGCTCCTCCCCTTGAAATGGATTGTAAGCGTCCGCGCCGACGCGAACCGTGTGCCTAGCTTCCCTTCACGGCCCTGTAAGCCGCCTCGACGTTGGTCGGGAACCGCTCCTGCGCCCCCCAATTCTCGTACTCGGGCATGCGCACTTCCTTCTTGATCTGGTCCAGCGACTTGCCTTCCTTCGCCAGCCTGCCGACGCGCTCGAGGAGCAGCGCGTAGTACTTTTCGCTGTCTTCGAAGATCTTCACCGTGCCGGGCATCCCGTGCCCGGGAACGACGTGCACCGGGTTCAGGCTCTTCATCAGTTTCGCGGCGGCGAGGATGTCGGGGATGGACACGATGGGCCGGAGATTGTTGATCTGGTTCACGACGATGCCGGCCGCAGAGAACACCACGCGTTCCTTCGGCAGCCATACGGCGGTGTCCGATTCGCTGTGGATGCCTTTCAGGTAAATCAGCTCGAAAGTCCGTTCCCCCACCTTGAGCGTCGTCTTCTGGTGGTATTCGATGTTCGGCGTGACGAAGCGGTAGCCATCGAGCGCCGCGCGCATCTCGGGCGACGTGGCCGCGAGCTTCTGGATGCGCTCCGGCTCGCCGCGCTCGCGCGAGCGCATCGAGTCACCCGCGCCTTCCGCCGCGATGATGGCCGCGGGAGGAGAGAAGACGAAATGGCCGGA
>DATHJM010000095.1:0-3568 GCA_035489775.1 Burkholderiales bacterium | reverse complement strand
CTCCGGTATTCCTGCGGCTGCGCGACGACATCGATCCGAAAGCGGTGCGCCGCACCGAACCCCGGGCCGCGGCGCGCCCGGTCGCCGAGGCAGCCCCCTCATCCGGCGATAGCGAAATCGACGCCGTGCTGCGCCAGCTCGACAGCAAGAAGCCCGCCCTCACCATTGCGGTGGGCCGGCACACGCTCAAGCTCACGCATCTCGACCGCGTCTACTGGCCCGCCGACGCGGCGCTCAAGCAGCCGGCGATCACCAAGCGCGACCTGCTGCGCTACTTCGCGCGGGTCTCCCCTTTCATGCTCACGCACCTCGCCGACCGGCCGCTCACCATGATCCGCATGCCCGAGGGCATCGCCGGGGAGCGTTTCTACCAGAAGCACTGGGACCCGGAGCTGCCTCCGTTCGCGAGGAAGATCACGATCTTCTCCGAGCACAAGGACGAACGGCACGACTACCTGCTTTGCGACAACCTCGCGACGCTCCTGTGGCTCGCGCAATCGGGAACGCTCGAGTTCCACGTCTGGCACTCGCGCGCGAAGCCCGGGGCCGACGCGGCGACGCAGGGCACCGACTATTCCTCCTCGATCGCCGCGCTCGAGGGCTCGATCCTCAACTATCCCGACTATGTGGTGTTCGACATCGATCCCTACATTTACTCGGGGAAGGAGGCGCCGGGCGACGAGCCCGAGCTCAACACCGTCGCCTTCGAAAAAGGAAAGGAGGTCGCGTTCAGGCTGCGCGAGCTGCTCGCGAGCATGGGACTGGAGGCGATCGTCAAGACCTCGGGCAAAACCGGGCTCCATGTCTTCGTGCCGATAGAGCGCACGCTGGATTTCGACGCGGCGCGCAAGGTGAGCGAGACGGTGGGGCGGCACCTCGTGCGCCTGCACCCGAAAGAGGTCACGGTGGAATGGAGCATCCCCAAGCGCACCGGCAAGATCTTCATGGACTACAACATGAACGTCCGCGGCAAGACGCTGAACGTCGCGTATTCGCCCCGGGGCGCGCCCGGCGCGCCGGTGTCGATGCCGCTCACCTGGGAGGAGCTTGCAAAGGCGCACCCCCTCGACTTCAGGATCACGAACGCCGCCGAGCGGCTTGCCCAGACCGGGGACCGCTGGCGGGACGCCCTCACCCGCAAGCAAAGCCTGGAGCGTGCGCTCGAAGGGGCGAAGGCGTAGAGGTGCAAAAAACCCTCTGCGAACCGCTACTTGCGCAACGAAACTGACTATTCACTATAATACTTTCCCCTTCCGGGAGAACATGCCATGGCTGCACGATCGATCGCTACGCTGACGGTTTCGTTCGGAATGGTCTCGATTCCGGTGAAGCTGTTCTCCGCCACCGAGGCGAGCCGCGCCATTTCGTTCAACCTGCTGCACAAGGCCTGCGGATCGCGGTTGAAGCAGCAGTACATCTGCGTGAAGGAAGAGGTCCCGGTCGCCCGCGAGGACATGGCGAAGGGCTACGAGTTCGAAAAAGACCAGTACGTGATGTTCACGCCCGAGGAGCTGAAAGCACTCGAGGAAGCGGGAACGCACACGGCGGACATCGCGGAATTCGTGCCGATCGAATCGATCGACCCGGTGTATTTCGACAAGGCCTACTACCTCGCCCCGGACAAGGGCGGAGCGAAACCTTATGCACTGCTCACGAGAGCCTTGCGCGAATCCGGCCGCTGCGCGCTCGGCCGCTGGGCGGCACGCGGCAAGCAGTACATCGTGATGATCCGCCCGGTAGAGGAAGGCCTCGTCATGCAGCAGCTGCTCTACGCCGGCGAGGTGCGCTCGATGAAGGAGATCGAGATCCCCAAGACGGAAGTGAAGGACGCGGAGCTCAAGCTCGCGCAGCAATTGATCGAGCAGCAGTCCTCCGAGAAGTTCGACCCCTCCCTGTATACGGACGAAGTGCGCACGCGCATCGAAGCCGAGGTGCAGAAGAAAGTGGAAGGCCAGGAGATCACCATGACAGAAGCCCCCGAGGGCGGCGCGCAGGTGATCGACCTCATGGAGGCGCTGCGCGCGAGCCTCGACAAGAAAAAGACCCCGGCATCCGCGAAGGCAGCCGAATCTGAAACGCGCAAACCGCCCAAGCGTGCCCAGCAGTCCGAACCCGTCGCGCGAAAGGTCGCAAAGAAATAAGCCGAGCCGATCCGCGGCGATGGACCGGTACAGCGCGCGCGACGTCGAGCGCCTGCTTCGCCTGCCGCGCAGCACGATCCAGAGCCTCGTCAACGCCGGTTTCGTTTCCCCCGCGCGCGGCCCGCGCAAGTCTTACCTCTTTTCGTTCCAGGACCTGATCCTCCTTCGCACCGCCCAGGCGCTCGCCGCGTCCAAGGTGCCGCCGCGGCGCATCACGAAGTCGTTGAAAGAGCTGCGCCGCCATCTCCCCGACGCGATGCCCCTCTCGGGGCTGTCGATCGGGGCGGTGGGCAACCAGGTGGTCGTCAGGGAAGGCGCGAGCCGCTGGCGGGCGGACTCCGGCCAGTACCTGCTCGATTTCGAAGGCGATCCGGCCGACGGGTCGCTCAGCGTGATCGAAGGGAACGAGCCGGACCCGACCGCCGACGCCGAGGATTGGTTCGAACGCGGACGTGCCTTGGAGCGCAACGACCCCACCGCGGCGCGCGACGCTTACGAGCGCGCACTTGCATCCGACCCGAAGCATCTGAGCGCCTCCGTCAACCTCGGAAGGCTGCTGCACGAGGCGCGGCACCTCGCTGACGCGGAGCACGTCTATCGCAAGGCCGTCACCGCCTGCGGCAACGACCCCTTGCTGCTGTTCAACCTCGGCGTTCTGCTCGAGGACATGCACCGCAGGAGCGAAGCGGTTCAAGCCTACGAAAAAGCGCTGCGAAGCGATCCGCGCATGGCCGATTGCCACTACAACCTGGCGCTCGTGTACGAAGAGCTGCGAAGGCCGAAGCAGGCGATTCGGCACATGGCGCAATACCGCAAGCTCGTCGATCCGCGCCGGTGAACGAGTCCGTTGCGGCATAATGGCCGCGAATCCGGAACTCGCACCGCTTCGAGGGATACGCATGAAAAAATTTCCAGTAGCCGCGTCCATTTTCGCGGCGATCTTTTCCGCGTCGGCCTGGGCGCAGGAGGGCAATCCCCTGCTCACCCGGCGCGGGTTCGAGGTTGGCGGACAGCTCGCGCACTATCACTACGAAGAACCGGACTTTGCGAAACTCATCGGCAACCGAGGCGGCCTTGTCGGCGCCTACACGTACACGCGCCAGAGCGGCATGTTTTTCAGGGGCGAGGGCCGGGGGTCCTACGGCAGGCTCAAGTACCAGGGTTCAGGCACGCAGGATTCCGTGCCCGACGTGATCCTCGAAGCGCGCGGCGTCGCCGGCATGGACTTTCTCGCGGGGAGCAGCGTCTCGTTGTCTCCATACCTCGGGGTCGGCTATCGCTATCTCTACAACGACGCGAGGGGCTACACCTCGACCAACGCGGCGGGTTACCAGCGCTATTCCAACTATCTTTATGCGCCGGTCGGTCTGACGACTCGCATCCATCTCGGCGACCGCTGGGTTCTTGCTCCGACCGTCGAAGCGGAC
>DATHJM010000094.1:0-2725 GCA_035489775.1 Burkholderiales bacterium | reverse complement strand
GGCGTGATCTGCCCGCCCATGCTGTGGCCGAAGACGACGTTGCGCTCGCCCGCCGTCGCGCGGATCAGCTGCGCGCCTGCCTCGGCAACGACGTCGAACGAAAACGGATCCGGCAAGGGAGAGATGCCGTACCCGGGCGCGTCCCACGCCACGACGCGATATCCGCGCGCGACCAGGCGCTCGGTCTGATAGCGCCAGTAATCCTTTGCGCCGTAGATCCCGTGCAGGAGGAAGACCGTCGTCCTGCCTTCGCCGGTGACCTGGTAGTCGGGCATTCTCATTTCTCTCTCCTTACCCGGTTGACGAGGACTCCGATCGCCTCGTTCACGACCTCGACCAAGTCCCCGTCTTTCAGCGCGGGCTCGGTCTTCCCGTCGCAGCCGAACCAGATGATATCGTCAGGAAAGAGAGTCACGTAGCACCTTGTAGCTCGCGCCGCGGCTGTTCGCCCACTCGATGTGCGCGACGTAGTTCAGCCCGGCCGCGTAGAAATTGCGGGGGATGACGGGCGGGGGAAGCTTGGCCTCGCTCATGGGCCTGGTCGACGTATCCCGGTTAACTCTTTTTCGCCGTTTTCCGGACGTCCAGGCATACGGGCTCGCGGTAAAGGGGCGACATCACGCTCGTCCCCGGCATCCGGTCCCTGATCGCCATGAAGAGCGGCTCGAGGCCGATGTCGACGAAAGTCCCGGCAATCTCGTCGTGGTGGGCGGGCAGGTACAGCCTGGGGTTATAGAGCTCGATGATGGGGAGCGTGGATGCGATCTGCCGCTTTGCCACGTACTGGCCGATGTAGCCGACGATGGCAACATCGGTACTGCCGATGCGCTGCATGACGGCCTTTTCCGCGTCGGTGATCGGGCCCGCGCTGTTGCGAAAGACCAGCCGGAACCCGCTCTCGAAAGTGAAGAGGTAAGCGATCGTCCCTTCGGTGATGACCTTCGGGTCGAAGGTACCGCGCTTGAGTATCGCGGCCTCCGCCGCCGCTTCCTCGGTGGTCGGGGCCCCCGCCGCCGCCGTGATCGCGCTCCGGAAAGCGGTGAGCACCGCCGGATCGAGCGTGCTGTGGCGCGCGAGAATGGCTTCGACCGTGAATCCCTTGTATTTCAGAACCTCTCCGCCGCGCACGGTCACAGCCTGCTTGGCCGGCAGGCCCAGCGACATCGCGGTTTCGGTCACGGTAGGCGCGCCGACGACGGCCGCCCCCGTCCGGCCGGCGACCGTTGCCGCATCGGACATATGGTCGAAATGGGCGTGTCCTACGAAAATCACATCGGCTCGCTTTACGTCGGCGGGCGCAAACCCGATCGGCCGGTTGCGCGGCCCGCGATCGTAATAGGCATCGAGCAGGATGACCTGCCCGCCGTAGGCGAGCTCGAAGTTCGTGGTGCCGAGCCAGCGGATCGCCAGGATTCCCTCCGGCGGCATCGGCCCGCCGGTCAGGGCGGGAACGAGCGCGCGGCACGCCGGGGTGTTCGAGTCGGCGACGAAACTCTTGTCCGCGTGAACCGCGGGGGCCGCGAGCAACAGCGCTGCGATCCAAAATCCGTGTTTCATGTTTCCTCCCTCTCCGAATCTGCGATAGTAGCCCCGGCTGCCACGATTTCGCAACGCCCGCCGGGCGGGCCGGAAAGGCAAGTTGGCGTTAATTATCGTAACGTGTTACGATAATTATATGCCTCACCGCCGTCCCGGCCGTCCCCCTACCGGCCGCGCCCAGTCCGCAGCCGAGCGCATGCGCCGCTACCGCGCCCGGCAGCGCGCGGCGGGCCTGCACGTGGCAGCGCGCTGGCAGCCCGCGAGATCCGCGGCGATCTCGCCCGGCCTGTTGAAGCACCGTATCATCGAGGCGCGCAGCCTCGCGATGCACTGCCTGATCGCACGGAAGATCGAAGCCGACCCCCGGCTGCTCGCCGCGGTGCGGCGCAATCTCGCAAAATGGATCGCGCGCTACGGAGACCGCGCGCCGCGAGCGCTCGAAGAGTGGCGCGAGATCCTCGATCGTCCGCGGCCGGAAATCGCCGCGGTGATCACAAACGCGGACGAATCGGCCGTCCGCCTGCGACAGTCTTCTCCCTTTGCCGGCGTGCTCACACCCGCCGAGCGGCGGCGCGTGTATGAAGCGTTCCGAACTTGAGCATCTGATCCGCGCCGCAGGGCGCATCGCCGGTGCCCGCGAAATCGTCGTGATCGGCAGCCAGGCGGTGCTCGGCCAGTTTCCCGACTCGCCGGCGGCCCTGCTCAGATCGATGGAGGCTGACCTGTATCCGAGGAGCAAGCCCGAGGCCGCCGACAAGGTGGACGGCGCCATCGGCGAGGGATCGCGATTCCACGAGCAATACGGCTACTACGCGCAAGGCGTCGCGCCGGACACCGCGACGCTGCCGCGCGGCTGGCAGCGGCGCCTGGTGCGCATCGAGAATTCCAACACGGACGGCTACGCGGGGCTGTGCCTGGAGGTGCACGACCTCGCGATCTCCAAATACGTCGCGGGCCGGGAAAAGGACCTCGAATTCACGCGCGAGCTGGCGCGGCACGGGATGAGCGAGAAAAAGACCTTGATCACGCGATTGGCCGCGACCAGGCTGGCGGCGGCCCTTGCACGGCTGGTGCGAGGAAGGATAGAGCGGGATTTTGCGGCGCCCGGCGCATGAACCTCCGACATCAGCGGACCAGCCCCTGCTTCGCGAGCCACTCCTGGATCAGCGCAGCGACCTGCAGGTTG
>DATHJM010000093.1:0-3803 GCA_035489775.1 Burkholderiales bacterium | reverse complement strand
GCCATGCTCGTATTCGCCGGGGCTTTCGCGCCGTGGGCAGCGGCAGTGGCATTGCGTATTTCCGCGGAGTAGAGACGGAGTAGAGACTCGGCATGAGTTCCAATTGGCTCAAATATTCGTCGCCACAGACCTTCTTTCCCCTGGCGGGAAAACTAGCGTTCTGGTTCGGCGTTCTTGCGCTCATTGCGTGCGCCGCAGGCCTGTACATCGGCTTTTTCCGCGCGCCCACGGACGCCCAGCAGGGCGAGGCCTATCGCATCATATTCATCCACGTTCCGGCAGCCTGGATGTCGATGTTCCTTTATCTGGTCATGGCGTTCTGGGCGGGACTGGGACTCGCGTTCAACACCCGGCTCTCGGGCATGATGGCGAGCGCGATCGCCCCCACCGGCGCGCTGTTTACATTTCTCGCGCTCTGGACCGGCTCGCTCTGGGGAAAGCCCACCTGGGGCACCTGGTGGGTGTGGGACGCGCGGCTGACTTCGGAGCTGATCCTGCTGTTCCTCTATTTCGGGTTCATGGCGCTCCAGGCGGCGATCGACGATCCTCGCCGCGCCGACAAGGCCGGGGCGGTGCTGGCCTTGGTCGGCGTCGTGAACATCCCGATCATCTACTTCTCGGTCAAGTGGTGGAACACGCTTCACCAGGGTGCTTCGGTGAGTCTAACCAAGGCCCCGACCATGGCGGCGACGATGCTGACCGGCATGGTCGTGATGGCTTTCGGATTCTGGTTCTACAGCATCGCAGCTGCGCTGATGCGCTCGCGCTGCATCATGCTCGAGCGCGAACGCGCGAGCGAGTGGGCGGTCGAATACGCGAGAGGGTCCGCATGAGCTGGGGCAGCTGGGAAAATTTCCTTGCAATGGGCGGCCATGCGTTCTATGTTTGGGGCTCCTACCTCGTGACGCTCGGTCTCTTGATCGCGGAAATCGTGCTGCTCGCGTTGCGCAAGCGCAGCGCTCTCGCACGCCTTCGCGTCCACGGTGCCGCAGCGCAAGGCGACCGATGAAACCCAGGCAGAAACGGCTGGCGATGATCGCGGGCGGCCTCGTTGCGCTCGGCGTGGCGGCCGCCTTCGTTCTCGCCGCGTTCCAGGAGAATCTCGTGTTCTTTTTCACCCCGAGCCAGGTTGCGGCGAAAGAGGTGCCGCAGGGACGGCCTTTCCGCGTAGGCGGGATGGTCACACCGGGAAGCGTGAAGCGCCAGGCAGACGGGGTCACCGTGCAATTCGTCGTCACCGACACGGCGAAGAACGTCCCGGTCGTCTACCGCGGCCTCCTCCCGGACCTGTTCCGCGAGGGCAAAGGTGTAGTGACGCAGGGGAAGCTGGGTCCCGACGGCGTCTTCTACGCGAGCGAAGTGCTCGCCAAGCACGACGAGAACTACATGCCCCCGGCGGCGGCGGACGCGCTCAAGCAGGCACAGTCCATCAATGAAAAGGCGGCGCACACCCTGGTGCAGGGCGGCGCCGGACGCAAATGATCCCTGAAATCGGTCAGCTCGCTCTCGCGCTCGCGCTGTGCCTCGCCCTCGCCCAGTCGTCGCTCGGGCTCGTGGGGGCCGCCCGCGGCGATGGCCTGTGGATGGCCGCGGTGCGACCCGCCGCGCAAGGGCAGTTCGTCTTCGTGGCCATCGCCTTCGGCTGTCTCACCTACGCCTTCGTCGCGAACGACTTCACCGTCGCCTACGTCGCCTCCAACTCCAATTCCGCGCTTCCCGTCGCCTACCGCGTCACCGGCGTTTGGGGCGGGCACGAAGGCTCGATCCTGCTATGGACGCTGATACTCGGCGTATGGACGCTCGGCGTGACGTTCTTCAGCCGCCACCTCCCCAACGATATGGTGGCGCGGGTGCTGGGCGTGATGGGAATCGTGAGCACCGGGTTCCTCCTCTTCACGTTATTCACTTCGAATCCTTTTCTGCGGCTCTTCCCGGCGCCCGCCGACGGGCGCGACTTGAATCCGCTGCTGCAGGACCCGGGCATGGTGATCCATCCACCGATGCTCTACATGGGCTACGTCGGTTTTTCGATCGCATTCTCCTTTGCCGTCGCGGCGCTCTTGAGCGGCCGCCTCGATGCGGCGTGGGCGCGCTGGTCGCGCCCCTGGACGACGGCGGCGTGGGGGTTTCTCACGGTGGGCATCGCGCTCGGCAGCGGCTGGGCATACTACGAGCTGGGTTGGGGCGGATGGTGGTTCTGGGATCCGGTCGAGAACGCCTCCTTCATGCCCTGGCTCGTCGGCACGGCGCTCATCCATTCGCTCGCGGTAACGGAGAAGCGCGGAGCTTTTCGCAGCTGGACCGTGCTACTCGCGATCGTTGCCTTTGCGCTGAGCCTGCTCGGTACCTTCCTCGTGCGGTCCGGGGTGCTCACTTCCGTGCACGCTTTCGCAGTCGATCCCACGCGCGGCATCTTCATCCTGGGGCTGTTCGCGCTTTTCATCGGCGGCGCACTCGTGCTGTACGCCTGGCGCACCTCGCGCATCGGTCTGGGCGGGGACTTCAAGCTCGTCTCGCGCGAGTCGATGCTGCTCGCGAACAACGTCTTCTTTGCTGCGGCCGCAGGGACGGTTTTTCTTGGAACTATTTTTCCTCTGGCGATGGACGCGCTGAACCTCGGCAAATACTCGGTAGGACCTCCGTATTTCGAGATCGTGTTCGTTCTGGTCATGGCACCCGCCTTGTTCTTGATGGGGATCGGTCCGCTCGCCCGTTGGAAAAAGGCGAGTCTTCCCGATCTCGCCACGCGCCTGCGCTGGGCTCTTGCGGCAAGTCTCGCTGCGGGGCTCGTGCTTCCGTTTGCGATGGGACGCTGGAGCGCGCTGGTCGCTTTCGGCCTGCTGCTCGCAGCATGGATCGCGGCGAGCGGCATCGTCCAGCTGTATGAAAAGATCAGGAACGCGGCGGGCGGGGCGAGCGCCTGGACCCGGCTGCGCGGCACGCCGCGCGCGACCTACGGCATGCTGCTCGCGCACTTCGGCGTCGCGGTGTTCGTGGTCGGGGTGACACTGGTGAAGGGCTACGAGAGCGAGAAGGATGTGCGCATGGAGCCGGGCGACACCGTGGAGCTCGGCGGCTACACGTTCCGTCTCGACGGGGTGAGGGACGTGCAGGGGCCGAACTACGTCGCCGCTCGCGCCCAGATCCAGGTCAGCCGCGAAGGCCGCGCCGTCACCACCCTTTATCCCGAGAAGCGCATCTACACGGTGCAGAACACGTCGATGACGGAAGCCGCGATCGATACCGGCTTCACGCGCGACCTGTACGTATCGCTCGGCGATTCCGTGGGCGCGGCAGCCTGGATCGTGCGGGTGCAGCACAAGCCCTTCATCGACTGGATCTGGGGCGGATGCCTCTTGATGGCGCTGGGCGGCGCGCTCGCCGCAAGCGATCGCCGCTACCGGCTGGCGGCCAGACGGCAGCAGGAATCGTACGCGGCGGCGCAGGCCGCGCCGTAATCCCGTCGCCGAAAGCAGCTCATGAATCGCTTCGTTCTTCCCCTGGCAATCTTCGCTGCGCTGATCGCCTTGCTCGGGGTCGGCCTCACCCTCAATCCGCGCGAAGTTCCCTCGCCGCTCATCGGCAAGGCAGCGCCCCACTTCGAGTTGCCCCAATTGCGCGAATCCGCAAAGACATTCACTGAAAAGGACATGCTCGGAAAAGTCTGGGTCCTCAACGTGTGGGCGTCGTGGTGCGTGAGCTGCCGCGATGAGCACCCGGTGCTGCTCGATCTCGCCAAAAGCGGCTCGGTGCCGCTCTACGGCCTCAACTACAAGGACAAGCGCGAAGACGGCCTGGCGTGG
>DATHJM010000092.1:0-5362 GCA_035489775.1 Burkholderiales bacterium | reverse complement strand
CAGCTTCTGGACCCGCGGCATGAAGATCGGCAGCGTTATCAGCATCATGCTCACCTGTTCGACGAACAGCCCGAGGAAGATAAGAAGCAGCATCATGGCGGCGATCAGCCCCATCGGCGGGAGCCCGAGCCTCCCGATCGTCTCGACCAGGCCATTGCTCGCCCCGGAGAAAGACAGGATCTGCGAGAAAGTCATCGCCCCGACGATGATGAAGAGGATCATCCCGGAAATGCCGGCCGTGCCCCGCAGCGCGCGGAGGAGATTCTGCACGCTCAGCGCCCGGTACGCGGCCGCGAGAAGGATAGTGAAGAAGGCGCCGATCGCGGCGGACTCGGTCGGGGTCGCCCAGCCGGCCGACATCGATGCGACCACGACCACGAAGATCGACACCAGCGGCACCACGTACTGGAAGAAGGGGCGGAATTTCTGCCAGCCGCGATACTCGGTGAAAGGCGCCGGCGGCGCGAGCGAGGGATTCATCTTCACGCGCAGCACGATGTAGACGACGAAGGCGAAGCTGAGGATCAGGCCGGGCACGATCCCGCCGATCAGGAGCTTCGAGATCGAGATTCCCGAGAGGCTTCCGAGCAGCACTGTGAGCGCCGAAGGCGGGATCAGCATGTCGACCGCCCCGATCGCCATCAACGGGCCGGTCGCCATGGTCGGGTGATAGCCGCGCGCGAGCATTACCGGCAGCATGAGGCTTCCCAGCATCGCGGTAGTCGCGATCGTCGAGCCCGATATCGCGGAGAACACCGTGCCCGCGACCACCGCAACCACGGCGAGCCGCCCCGGCACTTGCCGGATCAGGCGCTCGACGCCGTCGATCACTTTCACCGCGAGCCCCGTGTGGAACAGCACTTCGCCCATGAGGATGAAGAGGGGAATGGGGGTGAGCGAGAAGCTCGCGACCGACCCGACGCAGTTGCGCGCGAACTGGACCAGGCCCGCCTCGCCGCCGAGAAACAGCCACGCGCCCAGCAGGTTGATCACCAAGAACGAGAACGCGACCGGCAGCCCGAGGAACAGCAGCAGCGTCGAGCCGCCGAGCATGAGCCATGCCGCCGCGCCCCATGACATGGCTCTAGCCGGTCGACACCGCGTCGTCGCGCGGCGCGCGCTCGCCGAGCGCGAGGCGGCGCATTCGGAAGAGCATCTCGAGCGACAGCGCGAGGAATGCCAGGGGGAGCACGCTCAGCAGCCACCACTCCGGCGTGACCAGGGTCTTGATCGACATCGAGCCCGCCTTGAAGCTGGCGGCCGCGGCGCGAGCGCTGTAGCAGGCGATGATGAGGCAGCACGCAAGGCCCAGGATGTCCACCGTCCACTCGAAGATCCAGCCGACCTGCTTCGGCACCGCGCGCAGGATGATGTCCACCCGGATGTGCTGGCCGCGCCGCAGCAGCCACGGCGCGGTGAGCATGGTGACGAGGTAGAGCATCGCTTCGGAGACCTCGTTGCTCCACGCGAGCCCGGCGACGCCCGGGACAATGCGCACGTTGCGCAGCACCACATCGGCGCAAATCATCAGCGTCATCCCGAACAGCAGTGCGCAGGCCGCGAGGGCGAACGCCTCGAGAAGCCTCCCGTACCCTGCCTCGAGCCGGTCCATGCGCTACCTGGCCAGCACACTCTTCAGCTGCGGGCCGTACTGCGGACTCGCCTTGATGGCGTTGGCCCAGCCGATCTCCTTCGCCTTCTCAACGTACGCCTTGCTCGTCGCCGCGTCGAAGGTGATCACCTGGATGCCGGCCTCGGCCTGGCGCTTGGCCTCGCTCTGGTTGTACGACTTCCAGAAATCGTTCTGCGCTTCGTAGGCCTGCGCCTTGCGCTCGAGGTAGTCGCGCTGCGCCGGCGTCAGGGACTTGTACTTGTCCAGGTTCATGATCAGCGATACCTCGGCGTTGTAGAAGCCGGGATCGACGCGGAACTTGGTCTTTTCCTGCCAGTTGAGGTCGAACAAGGCATGGATCGGCCAGCCGTAGCCGTCGATCACGCCTCGTTCGAGCGCGGTATAGACCTCGCCGGGCGCGGTGGTCATGACCTGCGCGTTCATCGACTGGAAGAATTCGCGGTACACCGGCGTGATGCGGATCTTCATGCCGGTCAGGTCGGGCTTGTCGATCTTCTTGTTGATGTAGAGGTGGAAGGGCGTGAACTCGACCACCTTGGCGAGGTAGCGCATGTTGGCCTTCTCCGCCCAGATCCTGTTGATCAGCTCGAAGCCGCCGTTCTTGCGCTGCTCCGCGGCGCTGGTCTCCGAGAGCTTGAGGATGTCCGCCTCGGGCATCACGTTGGTATAGAAAGCGCCGGTGCTGAAGCCGAGGTCGACCACGCCGGTCTGCACCGCCTTGCCGACCTCGAACGTCGGGATCGCCTTCGGGCCGCCGATGAAGTTGATCTGCACGACGCCCTTGCCGTCCTTGTTGAAGTCGGCGATCCAGTCGAGCGTGCGCTTCACGTAGAACTGGTTCTCGGGAAAAGCGCTGACCAGGCGCAACGTGACTTCCTGCGCGAGCACACCTGCCGAAGCGGCGGCAAGCGCCGCGGCGAGTGCGAGTCTGGCTGCATGGCGGACCATCGTTGTCTCCTCTCTGGTGGTTTTGCTGCGGGTGTTTTCGAACGAGGGTAGGCGTGGGGCCTGCATTTGTCAAAGGCTTCGCGCGGGCGATGACGCCCCTCGGACCTCCACGCCCCGCTACACCCACACCTGCAGCACGTAGTCGTACGCCGCCTGCGCGTTGGTCATGTCGACTCGCTGCAGCTTGATGCGGTAGCCGTCCTTCGTTTTCTTCAGATGGTGGATGTACAAGCCGGCGAAGTGGCGCACGTCATCGCGCCGCAGCTCCATCATGTGAAAGCGCGAGCGTGCAACCACGTCGCCGTTCGGCGCCTCCTTGTCGATGACCACGTTGCCGAGGACGTGGTTGGTGCCCCACAGCGGCCGCTGCGACCAGGCGTCCGGGTGCAGCACTCGCTTCATGCGCACCGTCATCAGGTTCTTGTCCTCGGCGAAGATCGCCGGCATGCCGTCCCACGTGGTGTGCGACGGCTCAGGGGGCATCCAGTACATACCGTCCTCGGCGAAGAGATCGATGTAGTCCTGCCAGCGTTTCTCGTCGAGCAGCCCGGCTTGCCGGTAGAGAAACTGTTCGACCGCGTGCTGCGTGTCGTGGCCGTTGGGCGATCTCTTCGCGGCCCGGACCGGCCGTTTCGCCGCCGCGGCCTTCCTCGCCGTCCGCTTCGTCATGTCACTTCCCCGAGTCCATGTACTGCGTCCAGGCCTTCATCTGGTTGCGCATGGGCGCTTCCGAGGTGCCGCAGTTGGGCGCCGTCTCCACGATGCCGTCCTTTTCCGTGTCGCGGCCGTAGTGGCGGTGGAAGCTCACCCAGTCCCCGCCGTCGGACGAAAGGCCCTGATGCGCCTTCCAGAAGTTCTCCAGGTCGTCGGCGTTGATCATCGTCGAAGGCGAATTGACCAGGTTGTAGTAGGAGAGTGCGCGCCGGTAGATCGGCTCGGGAGCTCCCTTCAGGCGAAAGTGCCAGATCTCGGTCAGCGTCTTGTTCACGCCCAGCGGCCGCACCGCGCGCAGCTGCTGCAGCGGCGATTGCACCGAGAGGCCCGGATAGATCAGCACGTGGTGGATGTTGGTGGTGAGTATCTCCTCCTTCCTCTTCTCGCCGTACGCCTTTGCGAGGACGCGTTCATATTCGAGCGTGTCGGGGTCCTTGGGCCGCAGACCCATGTAGCCGGTCAGGATGCAGTGGCCGAACGGGTAATTGAGCGTCTGGAAGTTGTCCCACTTGTCTATGGTGACGGTCGAGAAGGCCGAGAGCATGTGGTAGGAGAGCGGAATCTCGCCGGTGCGTTTCTCGATCTCGAGCTCGACGTCGCGCGCGGCGCGTCCGGTCGACTGGTGCGTGACCGAGGGATGCAGCGCGTCGAGCTGGTTCTCGAGGAAGATCTTCCAGTTCGAGTGCTGGATCATGCGGAAGCAGTTCGGCACGACCTCGACCTCGCCCTCGGGCGAGCGGTCGCAGATGTCGTCGAAGGCGATCTTCGAGCGCCCGAGGAACTCGAGCAGCCCGGGACCGTCGGCGGCGAGGCTCGCGAACACGAAGCCGCGGTAGTTCTCCACCCGCGCCGCGCGCTTCATGTTGCAGTCGGGGTTGTCGCGCCCCCAGCGCGTGCCGGCATAGCCGGACTCCATCATCGGGATGGCGCGCAGCTTGCCGTCGTGGTGGAAGGTCCAGGAATGGTACGAACAACGGAAGAACTCGCCCGCGTTGCCGCTCCGGTCGCCGCACATCATCGAGCCCCGGTGCGGGCAGCGGTTGTACAGGACATTCACCTTGCCGTCTTTGCCGCGCACCATGAGCATTGGCTGGCGGCCGATCTGTGTCGCGTAGTAGTCGCCCGCCTTCGGCACCTGTGTCTCGTGACCGCAGTAGATCCACACGCGCTCGTGGATGCGTTCCATCTCCATCTCGAAGATCGCGGCGTCGGTATACACCTCGCGCCGCACGCGGTCGGGCTCGACGAACTTGGCGAGGTTGGGGATGTGTTGGTGCAGCATTGCGGGCTCCTTGGATTGCGGCTTTCCGGGGAAGGGAACGATACCGCCGGGGCGGCGGTTTTTCAAGGCGCGACGGTCATACGCCGAGGTAGCGGTGCCACAGCGAGCGATCGGCGCCCAGCTCCGCCGACGACCCGCGCCAGGCGACGCGACCGCGCTCGATCACGGTGTGATGGTCGGCGATCGCGACCAGCCGCTCCACGTACTTGTCGATCACGAGGATCGTCTGGCCGGCCGCCTTCAGCGCGGCGAGGCATCTCCAGATCTCCTCGCGCACCAGCGGCGCGAGCCCCTCGGTCGCCTCGTCGAGGATGAGGAGGTTCGGATTGGTCATGAGCGCCCGGCCGATGGCGAGCATCTGCTGCTCGCCGCCCGAGAGCTGGTCGCCGGCGTTGTCCATGCGCTCGGCGAGCCGGGGGAAGAACGCCAGCACCTTGGCGAGCGTCCACGGGTCGCGCGTCGCGCTGCGGTTTCCGGCGAACGCCACCAGGTTCTCCCGCACGCTCAGGTTGGGGAAGATCTGGCGTCCCTCGGGGACCAGCGCGATGCCGCAGCGCGCGATGCGGTCGGGGCGCTGCCGCTCGATGCGCTCGCCTCGGAAACGGATGGCTCCGCTCCTCGCCGGGGTGAGGCCCATGATCGAGCGCACCGTCGTCGTTTTTCCCATGCCGTTTCGCCCGAGCAGCGTCGCCACTTCGCCGGGACGAATCTCGAGGTCGACGCCGAACAGCACCTGGCTCGCGCCGTACGCGGTTTCGAGCTCCTCCACCTGCAGCAGCACGCTC
>DATHJM010000091.1:0-9089 GCA_035489775.1 Burkholderiales bacterium | reverse complement strand
CGCACAGATCGGATTCCCGCAGGATCGCCGCTAGCGACCTGGCGGTGCCCGAGGAGGCCACCGCGTGCTTCCATCCAGTGTTGCGGTAAGCGTCCACAAATCTTTGCAGTTCGTTCGCGGCGGCAAGCTCCGCTCGTTTGAAGCAGGATTTCTCGAGACGGCCCTCCGGAAAGAACCTGAGGCTGTAGCTGACGCAGCCCATGGGAATGCTTTCCATGAGCTCAGGCTCGAGCCCGGTGCCGATGATGAGCTCGGTCGAGCCGCCGCCTATGTCGATCACCAGGCGCCTCTCAGGCGAGGGCGCCAGGCTGTGCGCCACCCCGAGGTAAATCAGGCGTGCTTCCTCGCGGCCGAATATCACTTCGATGGGAAAACCGAGTGTCGCTTCCGCCTCGGAGAGGAAGGACTCGGCGTTTTTCGCCACGCGCAGCGCGCTCGTACCCACGGCGCGCACCGCCGAGCGCGGAAAGCCGCGCAGCCGCTCGCCGAACCGCGCAAGCGCCTCCAGCGCCCGCGATTTCGTCACCTGATCGATGCGCCGGTCGCGGGTCAGGCCCGCGCCCAGACGCACCGGGTCGCGCAGGCTGTCGAGCAGATAGACCTGGTCGTCGACGACCCTGCCGATCTGCAGATGGAAGCTGTTGGATCCGAGGTCGAGTGCGGCCAGAGTGTCTTGTTTCACAATTGTGAGGCCCGTTCACCGCGAAGTTCGACGCGACGCTATCATAAGGCCGCTGCCGTGTTATTACGATGCCGCTACGGCAAAGGGCACTGTAACAATTCTGCAACACCCCGTTCTTAGACTCAATCTTTTTTCATGCTTCAAAGAGCCCAGTTACCGCCGAGCAAGATCAAGCCGCAATTCCTGGCCCGCGAGCTCGCGGTGCTGGCATTCAACCAGCGGGTGCTCGCCCAGGCGGAAGACCGGCGGGTCCCGGCGCTGGAGAGGCTGCGCTTCCTGTGCATCCTGTCGAGCAACCTGGATGAGTTCTTCGAAATCCGCGTCGCCGAGCTGAAAGAGCGCATCAAGCTGGGCAACGAGATAGAGATTCCCGGCGAGACGCCTTCCGCGGCGGTATTCCCCCTGGTGAGCGAGCGCGCCCATGCGCTGGTCGCGGAGCAATATCGTCTGCTCAACAAGGAGATTCTTCCGGAGCTCGCCGACGAGGGTGTGCGCTTCCTCGCGGAAGAGCACTGGACGCGGGAACAGCGCTCCTGGCTGCATCACTATTTCCTGAAGGAGATGATCCCGCTCCTGACGCCCATCGGGCTCGATCCGTCGCACCCTTTCCCGCGCGTGCTCAACAAGAGCCTGAATTTCGCTGTGCAACTGGAGGGCCGCGACGCTTTCGGACGCAATTCCGGCACGGCGATCGTGCAGGCGCCGCGGGCCTTGCCGCGTGTGATCCAGTTGCCGAAAGCCATCGCCGGCAAAGGCCACGTCTTCGTCCTGCTGACTTCGATCCTTCAGGCATTCGTGCAGGCGCTCTTTCAGGGCATGACCGTGCGGGGCTCGTATCCGTTCCGGGTCACCCGCAACAGCGATTTGTTTCTGGACGAGGAGGAGTTCAAGAATCTTCGCACCGCGCTCGCCGGGGAGCTCCCGCAGCGCCATTTCGGGGATTCGGTGCGGCTCGAAGTCGCGGACAACATGCCCGCGGAGCTCGGGCAGTTTCTGCTGGAGCAGTTCCAGCTCACCGCGGATGATCTGTACCGCGTCGACGGCCCCGTAAACCTGGTGCGCTTGATGCAGATTCCCGACCTGGTCGACACGCCCGCGCTCAAGTTTGCGGCGTTCATCCCGGGCATCCCCAAAGCGCTTGAAAAAAGTCCCGACCTGTTCCGGGTCATCCGGAACGGCGACGTCCTGCTGCATCATCCGTTCCAATCGTTCGACCCCGTGATCGACTTCCTGGAGCAATCGGTCGACGATCCCAGCGTCGTGGCGATCAAGCAGACCGTGTACCGCACCGGAACCGACTCGGTTCTGATGAAATACCTGATAGACGCAGCGCAGCGGGGCAAGGAAGTCACGGTGGTAGTGGAGTTGCTCGCGCGTTTCGACGAGGAAGCGAATCTCAACTGGGCGGCGAAGCTCGAGGAGGTCGGCGCGCACGTGGTCTACGGCGTGGTCGGGTACAAGACGCACGCCAAGATGTCGCTCGTGGTGCGCCGCGAAGAGGGCAAGCTGCGGCGCTACGCGCATGTTTCCACGGGGAACTATCATCCCCGCACCGCGAGGCTCTACACGGATTTCGGGTTGCTGACGGCGGACGAGAAAATCTGCGAGGACGTCAACGAGGTTTTCAAGCAGCTCACCGGGCTCGGACGCGCACGCCGGCTCCACCACCTCTGGATTTCGCCGTTCTCGCTCCACGAACGCGTGCTGGCGGCGATCAAACGCGAAGCCAACCACGCACGTGCCGGAAAGCCGGCGCACATCATCGCAAAAATGAACGCCTTGATCGAACCCAGGGTGATCGAGACGCTTTACCGCGCATCGCAGGCCGGGGTGAAAATCGATCTGATCGTGCGCGGAGTATGTTCGCTGCGGCCCGGGATCCTGGGGCTGTCCGAGAACATACGCGTGCGCTCGGTCATCGGACGGTTTCTCGAACACTCACGCATTTTTTATTTCCTCAACAGCGGAGAGGACGATCTGTACCTGTCCAGTGCCGACTGGATGGGGCGCAATTTCTTCGGACGCATCGAACTGTGCTTCCCCGTCCTCGACCGCAAGGTCAAGGAGCGCGTCATCCAGGAAGGCCTCAAACCCTATCTGTCCGACAACAGCCAGGCATGGGAGATGGATTCGGACGGCAACTACCAGAGAAGGAAGTCCCGCGGACGCATACCGCGTTCGGCGCAGGAGCACCTGCTCGCGTTGCTTGCCGCTGACAAATAAGCCATGCAGGAAAGTCACTTCAAGGGCAAAACCGGGGTACGGCGCCTGCGGAACGCGCTCGGCTATTCGCTTCAGGGGCTGGCCTCCGCGTTCCGGCACGAGGATGCATTCCGCCAGGAATGCCTGCTTGCCGCTCTGCTGATCGTGGCGGCTTTCTTCATCCCGGTCGGGGGAACCGAGCGCGCCCTGATGATCGCGAGCGTCCTCCTGGTGCTCATCGTGGAACTGCTCAACTCGGCGCTGGAGGCGGCAGTCGACCGGATCTCGCTGGAAAATCACCTTCTCGCAAAGCGGGCGAAGGATATCGCCAGCGCTGCGGTATTCCTGAGCCTTGTGAACGTCGCAGTGGTGTGGCTCCTGGTCCTCCTGGGATAACCGTACATGAGTATCCTGATCCGAACCGCAGTTCTCGTTCTTCTGCTCGCAGTTCTCGGATTGGGAACGAGCCTCATCTTCGGGCCGGGCTGGGGATGGTCGCTCTTTTCGCTCGGACTCATCGGTCTGATCGTTCACCATGTTCGGCATCTCCGCCTGCTAGGCCAATGGGCCTCGCGCTCGCTCAGCGAGGCTGTTCCGGAGGGCAAGGGCTCCTGGGAGGAAGTGTTTACGATCCTGTACCGCCGGCAGCGCGCCGAGACGGCGCGTAGCCGCCAGCTCGCTCACTCGCTCGCCCGCTCCCGTCAGGCCGGCCGGGCGCTTCCCTACGGTGTCGCGATACTGGACGCCGAATACCGCATCGTCTGGTGCAACGATTCCTGCGAAGCGCATTTCGGCATCGACGCGAAAGCCGACGTCGGACAGCCGATCATCAATCTCGTGCGCCAGCCGGAATTCGTAGGGTACGTCGTAGCGGAAGAATTCTCCAAGCCCCTTCAGCTGAAAACGGCGCGGGACGGGTTTGTCCTTTCCGTGCAGTTCGTTCCCTACGTCGACTCGCAGCGGCTGCTGCTTTCGCGCGACATTACGCAGGGCACCCGGCTAGAGACCATGCGCCGGGATTTCGTCGCCAACGTTTCGCACGAGCTGCGCACCCCGCTCACAGTGCTGGTGGGGTTCCTGGAGACTGTGCGGGAACTCAAGCTCGATCCCGAACGCTCGCGCGATTACCTGAACCTGATGGCGGAGCAAAGCCGGCGCATGCAGCGCATCATCGACGACCTGCTGACCCTGTCCACGCTCGAATCGGCGCCCGAGCCGCCGCACGACGAGCACGTGGACGTGGCGCTGCTCCTTTCACGGATTCAAAGCGAAGCCGTGGCGCTTTCGGCAGGCCGCCAGCGCATCACGCTCGATGCCCAGCCCGGGTTCGACCTGCTCGGTGCCGAATCAGAGATCCTCAGCGCCTTCGGCAACCTCGCGAGCAACGCCGTGCGCTATACGCCACCGGGAGGCGAGGTCCGCCTTATCTGGCGCGGCTCGCAGAACGGTGCAGAATTCACGGTGGAAGACACCGGCGTCGGCATCGAAGCCGAGCACATCCCCCGGCTCACCGAGCGCTTTTACCGAGTAGACCACGGGCGGTCGCGCGAAACCGGTGGCACGGGACTGGGACTCGCTATCGTCAAGCACGCGCTTGCGCGGCACCAAGCGACCCTGGCGATCGAAAGCACGCCGGGGATAGGAAGCCGGTTCATCGCTAAGTTTCCCACGCGCCGCGTGGTGCCGGCGCGGGCACACACCGAGAACGACGCTCTGCTCTGAGGGGCGCAACGCGCAGGCGTGCGCGCCCTCGCTCACCCATCTCTTCACGCCCTCGCGTCCTGGGTCGAGCTTTTCCGGGCGTGCTGCCGTCCGAGCCACAGCCCGAGGACAAGCCACAGGATAACGCCGGGAATCGCGGCCGCGGCAAGGCCGGTAAGGCCGAGCCCCAAGCTTTTCAGCGCAGCATAGACCCAGCCGCTTGCGGCGTCGCCGCTCCGGAACACGACCGTATCGATGAAGTTCTTCGACTTGTACTTTGCTTCGCGCGTGAGCACGGTGAACAGCATCTCGCGCGCCGGCCGTGCGATGGCATAGTCGGCGGCGCGGCGCAGGATCTGGAACGCGATCAGGACGGCGAGCACCGGCGCGAGCCAGATGACTGCGAATCCGGCCAGCCCGAGGGCAGGCAGCAGGGCAAGCGCTGCGCCGACACCGAGCTTTTCGACGAACTTCGCCACCACGAGGAGTTGTCCGAGCAGGGTGACCACGTTGACAGCGAGGTCCATCTGCGCGAAGAGCGCGGTGCGCTGCGCGGAGTCGCTGTAGGTCACGGATACCATCCGGGCGAGTTCGAGGTAGGCGAAGCCGAACAGCACGGTGTACAGAATCACGTACGCCACTATGCCCATGAGGTAAGGCGAGCGGGGAATCTCGGCGATGCCCGACCAGGTCGTGCCGCCGATGGAGTCGTCCGGCTCTGCGGGGGTTCGGGCGGCGCCGGCCGGGGCACCCGTGCCGGCCCGGCGGATGAGCGCAACGATGCACACGAGTGCAAGGCCGAGAAAACTGCAGGACACTAGCAGCAGATTTGCCGTTCCGAACGGCGCGGCGAGCAAAGCGGTAAGCGTCGGGCCTGCGAGCGCGCCGCAGCTGCCGCCGGCGGAAAGGAAACCGAACAGGCGCGCCGCCTGCTCCGGGCGGAACAAGTCGACCATCAGACTCCAGAAAAGCGACACCACGAACAGGTTGAAAACGCTCACCCAGACGAAGAAGGCGCGCGCCACCGCAGGGGGCGCCACGCCGCTTGCGAACAGGGCGTAGAAGACGAGCACGTTCGCGATGAAGAAAAGATAGGTCCAGGGAACGAGGCGCCGGCGCGGCAGGCGCGCCGCCGCCCAACCGAAAAGGGGCGTCACCGCGAGCATGGCGGCGAAGGTCGCCGAAAAGAGCCAGGGAAGGTTCTCGACTCCGCCCTGCACGCCCATCTCGTCGCGCAGGGGCCGCAGGACGTAGTAGCCGCACAGTACGAAAAAAAAGCAGGCGAACGACCATAGCGACGCGGCGACCTCGCCCCGGTCGATCCGGACGATGCGGTTCAGCGCGGCGTACGCGAAGCTCAGCGGCCGCTCGACGATTCGATCATGCCGGCAATCGTATCAAACGGCGGGGAGCCATCCCGGGTGTCGGCCGAATGCCCGAAATCCGACGCTTTAGCTGGATATTCTCCCCCGGGAAGGGGCGGAAAGCGGCAAAAAGTCACGTTTTTGCCTGGCACCAGTCTTGCTGTTGATAGGGTGTACGAAAGGGATAGCTGATGTTGGGGTGGCAGGCAAGGAGCCCCCAACACCCCGAGGAACAACGACAGGATAAGGAGACCGCAATGATCACACGCAAAGTTCTGGTACTGGTTTCGATGGTCGCGATGCTGTTCTCGCCGGCTGTGTTCAGCGCCGGCACGGCGTCCGACGCAATGGACAATTCCTTCCAGGTCCTGGGCGAATCTCTGGATAGCGGCCTGGGCGATCTGTCGCCGAGCTATACGGCGGCCGAATTCCAACGCTATCGAGTTGCCGGCGAATCTCTGGACAGCGGCCTGGGCGATCTTTCGCCGAGCTACACGGCGGCCGAATTCCAAAAGAACCAGCTCGTAGCCTCGCGCTGAGCGACCGAATCAAAGTTTCTTCCGGGCCGGGCGGCGCCTCCAAGCCGCCGCCCTCCCAAAGATACGGCTGGTGCCCTCAGGGCGCCAGCCGTTCGATTTTCCAGGCGCCTGCCGCCTTGCGGTAACACAGCCGGTCGTGCAGGCGGTCCCTGCGGCCCTGCCAGAATTCGAATCGTTCCGGCGCGAGGCGGTAGCCGCCCCAGTGCGCCGGGCGGGGCGGCGAGTCGCGCCAGCGCTTGGAGGCTTCTTCCAGCGCGGTTTCGAGCGCCTCCCGGCTCGCAACGGCCTCGCTTTGCGGCGAGACGATCGCCGAGAGGCGGCTCCCCAGGGGCCGGCTCGCGAAATACTCGTCGGACTCCGCCGCGGACACCTGTGCAACGCGGCCCTCGATGCCCACCTGGCGCTCCAACTCCGTCCAGCAGAAAAGCAGCATCGCCTGCGGGTTTTCCTCGAGCTCGCGGCCCTTGCGGCTGCGGTAGTGGGTGTAGAAGACGAAGCCGAGCGCGTCGAAGCCCTTCAGCAGCACGGCACGCGCTGAAGGACGTCCCTTTCTCGTCGCGGTCGCGAGCGTCATCGCATTGGGCAAGGCGAGTCCGGATTGCAGGGCCTCGTCGAACCAGTTGCCGAATTGCGCAAGCGGATCCGCGTGGAGATCCTTTTCATGCAGACCGGCACGCATGTATTCCTGACGCAGGGCAGCGAGGTCCATGGCGGGATTTTACCTGCGGCGGCGCGCATACAAACTGCCGACCGAGAGCAGGAGCGCCGTCGCCCAGAAGACGGGGACCATGCCCAGTGCCGTGCCGAGCGCGCCGAACAGGAGCGGCATCGTGATCTGGCTCATGTTGACGAGACTCATGCGCACGCCTATCGCTTCGCCGACCCGGCCGGGGGGCACCGCGTTGTGCAGCAATGACATGACCATGGGCTGCGACATGCCGAGCCCCAGACCGAGCAGGAAGGAGACGGCCATCAAAAGGCCCGCGTGCTCGAACAATGGAAACAGAAGGAATGCCGCCGCTGCCGTCGCCAGGGATACCGTGAGGAGCGGCCACGCGGTCAACCGCCGCGATATCACGGGCAGAAACCCCCGGATGACGAAGGTCGCCGCGGAAAACGAGCCGAGCACCAGGCCGATGCTCGAGGCCGACAATCCGATGCGCGAGCCGTAGATCGGAATCGCAAAGGTAAACATGTCCCACGCTGCGGCCAGCAGCGCGCTCGCTACGAAAACATGGCGCAGCTCGCGGTGGCGCAGGAGATCGAAGACGCTGTGGCCAGGGTCCGGCGGCGGGGCGTGAGCGTGCGGCCGCGGCAGGCTCAGCTTGTTCAGTCCCAGCACGGCGATCGGCACGAGCGGAAATGCGGCCAACACCGCAAAAGTCACGGCGTGTCCGAATGCGTCGATCCCGAATCCGGCGATCATGGGTCCGGCGAATCCGGAAATCGAGAATCCCAGCGCGCTCAGGCTGAAGTTCATCGGCCGGTCCTCGGGACGCCCGATGTAGCCGACGATGTTCTGCGCGGCAACCTGGTACATCATGAAGCCCGAGCCGATCAGGACGCACGCGGGAAAGAGCGAAACCAGGCTCTGCCACAGGAAAGGGATGATCGCGCCGGCGGCGATCGCCACCGATCCCGCAAGCATCGGTGCGCGCCAACCGATGCGGTCGGTCAGGCGCCCCATGCCCACGGCGAACAACATCGGCAGCAGGGCGTACAGGGCCATCAATACTCCGACCGTGAACGGCGTCGCGTGCAGATGAATGGCATAGAGCGATACCGACACGCGCGTCCCCGAGAACACGCAGTGGTTGAGCAGGGTGATGAAGATGAGGAAATAGAGCGTGCGCATCTTGTCTCGATTTCGCGCGACGAGGCCGCCGGCTTACCCGCCCGCGGGCGCGGTCCCGGGTTCGGCGCTACAGCGAATTGAAATGGCTCGCCATCCTGCGACGCGTCGCCTCATCCGGGAGCAGCCGCGAGGCGGCGCCTAGATTGTCCGCCACGTGCCTGGGGTTGCGCGTGCCCGGAATGGCGCAGGTCACCGCGGGATGCCCGAGGATCCACTTCAGGAAGAACTGCGCCCAGCTCGCACAGCCGATCTCCTGGGCCCATCCGGGCAGCGGCTTGTCGCGGACGCGGCGGAACATCGAGCCTTCCGCGAAGGGCCGGTTGACGATCACCGCGGTGCGGCTGTCAGCCGCGGCGGCGAGCAGGCGGCGATCGGCCTCGGGCTCGGCGAGCGAGTAGTTCACCTGGACGAAATCGACGTCTCCCTGGCTGATGATTTTTTCCAGGTCGGCATGCGCCCCGGAGTGATAGTGCGTCACGCCGAGGTAGCGCACCCGGCCGGCATTTTTCCATTCACGCAGCGTCGCAAGATGCGTTGGCGCGTCGACCAGGTTGTGCACCTGCATCAGGTCGAGGCGGTCCACGCGAAGCTTCCTCATCGAGTCCTCCATCTGGCGGATGCCCGCCTCCCTGCCGCTCGTCCAGACCTTGGTTGCGACGAAAAGCCTGGACTTTACACCGAGCGCTGCGGCGAGCTCGCCGGTCACGGATTCGGAGGAGCCGTACATCGGGGAGCTGTCGATCACG
>DATHJM010000090.1:0-2332 GCA_035489775.1 Burkholderiales bacterium | reverse complement strand
GCCAGCTCCGCCGTCATCAACGAGCGCGTCGGCCGGTCGAGCGCGTGATCCTGGACCTGGAACGGAACGACGAGAAGGTCGAAGCGCCCCTTCGACAGCAGTCCTTCATAGAATGCCTCCTCCCCGGACCGCCACGCCGATGCCGGCCGCTGAAAGCCCTTGGGCAGGAAAGCGAACCCCTGGTCGGCGTGGGGCTGCTTCGCTGCATCCTCCGCCTCCAGCCGGTAGCGCTCCTGGAATGCCTTTCGCGTCACCGCAGCGGAGGCGTGGATGGCCTCCATCGCGCGCTGGTCGATCATCTGCTGGATCTGCTGGTACCCCAGCCATCCCAGCCCGGCTAGCAGCGCTGCAACGAGCGCGATACGCGTGCGACTCATGGTTCGATCCCCTCAGCCCCGGCTGTGGCGCTTCAATGTAACGGGCAGAATATCAGGTTGGAGCGCACCGAAAACGTGTGGCAAATGGCTGGGCGACACTGCACGCTGCGGAGTACTCCGCGCTGAACGAACCGGGCGCCATGCTACAGTCTCAGCGGTTTCCAGTATCCGGTCAGCTCGAGATAGCCGCGCCCGGCCTCCTTCTCCCCCTGCCGCGCCCGCACCGCGCCTTCCCAGTAGACGGTGCCGGTGCTCGCGCGCGCGTCGAGCTCCTGGTCCTCCATGAGCGGCTCGATCTCCAGGGTCAAAGCGCCGGCCTTTACGCGCACCGAGACAGGGTATTCGGCTCCGGTGCGCGGCGAGCGCCAGCGCCTGAGAGGCTCGAACTGCACCTCTCCGGGCTTGAAGCTGCGCACGCGGCCGTCGGCGCCCCGCAGGGTTCCGCCAGCCCAAAAACTGCCGCCGTCCCTCGTGCGCATCCGGAAAGCCATGAGCGCCCCGCCGTCGGCAAGATTGATTCCGATCCAGTCCCAGCCGGCGGCCTCCTCGGCCAGAGCCTGGCTCGACCATTCGTGATCGAGCCAGGCTTCGCCCGAAACGTCCATCTCGCGGCCGCCGATGACCACGCTGCCCGTGACCGCGAGGTGCGGCAGGCTGTAGTAGTAGCTCGCCTGCGCCGGGTTCGGCCCTTTGCGGCTGAAGCCGCGCTCGCCCTGGAGAAGCACCGCTTCTTTCGCCTCGAACCGGAGCGTGTAACGGAAGTCGCGCGCCGCCACCTCCGCCGCGTAGACGCTCCCGGTTTGCCTGAGCGACCAGTCTTCGATCGCGACCTCGGTGCGGCCCTCTTCGGCCTGGGCGAGCCCGAACCCCGCGCGCGCGGCGCGCTGATCGTGCAGCAGCCCCCCGGCGGCCGGATCGGCGAGCGCCGCGTGCGCGAACAGCAGCTGCCGCGGCGCGAACCGGCTCGAGACATCTTCGGCGACGCGCGGCCGGTTCCGAAAAAAGGTGATCTGCACGCCGAGCTCCTTGCCGCCGGAGGCCTTGAGCCAGCCGGTGATGTACCACCATTCGCTGCGGAACTGCGGATGGCTGCCGTGATCGCGCGGGAACTGCAGCGCCACGCCCTGGCGTACCGCGGGATACTCACCCTGCCCGCGGGCGAAGACGGGACACAAGGCGAGCACCAGCGCGAGCGCAAACCTCACCAGTCCTCCTTCACCGCCCGTACTGCATCGCCGCTCATCGCCTGCCGCCCGCTCGCGATCGCCGTGAATGTCGCCAGCACGAGCATCACCGCCACGAATTTGGCCAGAAGCCGCCAGGGCAGGTGCAGCTCCATGCCCCAGTGGAATGATTGCAGGTTCACGACGTGGATAAGCACGAGGCTGATCACCCAGCCTAGCGTCAGGCCCGCGGCGAGACCCACAGCGCTCACCAACAGCCCTTGCGCGGCCAGCATGGAGCCGATCTGTCGCCGCGTCATTCCGATGTGGCGCAGCACGCCGAACTCGCGCCGCCGCGCCAGCACCAGCGCGCCGAAGCTCGAGGAGAGTCCGAAGAGGCCGATCGCGACGGCCACCGCCTCGAGCGCATAGGTCACGGCGAAGGTGCGGTCGAAGATCCTGAGCGAGCCTTCGCGGATCTCTCCGGGGCCGGCGATCTCGAGGTTCGTGCCGCCCGCGACTCGCGCCTGGATTTCGCGCGTGAAACTCGCCGGGTCCGCGCCCGGCGCGAGCCATACCGCCGCGTCGTTGGCGTAGGCGTCGCCGGTATGGCGAAGATACTCGTAGCGCTCGATCAGCACCGCGCCCTGCTGGCGCGCGTAATCGCGCCAGACGCCGGCGACGGTGAAGCGCGCGTTGCGCCCGCCGAGCGGGAGCTCGATGACGGCACCCGGCCGCCACCCGTATAGACCGGAGACCACCTCGCTCACCCACGCGGCGGGCGGGTCGCCG
>DATHJM010000089.1:0-4650 GCA_035489775.1 Burkholderiales bacterium | reverse complement strand
GCGGTCACCAGGGTGCTGAGCGAGCTCACGGTGTAGTTGCCGGGCCGCTTCGCCTGCCCGACTACGAAGATTTGGATCGAGCGGAGCCTCCCCAGCGTCGCCGTCAACTCGAAATTGCGGAACGTTCGCCTGAAGACGGTTTTCAGGTACGCAGGCAGGTCGCTCGCCTTTATTCCCGCCAACGTGATAACGCCTACCTTGGGCACGCTGACAGTGCCGTCTGGTTCAACGGTCGCCGACAAGTCCACATCGATCTGGCCCCAGGCGCGGATCAGAACTTCGTCGCCGGGACCGACGAAATAGTCCGGGCTGACCGGAACCTCATCGGTCGGCGCAAAGGTGCTGGGCACGTTGCGAAAGAGGTTGGATCCGAAAATCGGAAGATCGCGGCCTGTGGACTGCAGGACGAAATCCTGAAACTCGTTGCGTTCCCGCGGCTCGGCCTGGAGTTGCTGGATTTGTTGCTGAAGCTGCCGCAACTGGATTTCTCGAAGCTTGCGCTGCACATCCGCCCCGGAACCGCTTGGAATGGCCGGGGTTTCGGGTCGAGCGCGCGGGCGGTTCGTAATGGCGGTCGAAGGCGGAACCTGAAGCTGCAGCTCGCCCGCTGGCCCGGGAGCCGCACCGAGACCGGATTGCGACGTAGATCGCTCCTGCGACTGGAGCTGCTCCAGGAGGGTTTGCTGCGGGATTTGCTGCGCCGATACCGGCAACGCAAACAGGGCGCCCGAGCAAATTCCAACGAGATAAAGTGAGATTCTCATAGCCCGTCCCCCGAAAACTTAGGAATTACCTGCAGGAGCTGCCAGCAGGGCGTTGAATCTTATACCCATTGTCCGGGTGAGTCCAACTGCTACCCGACTCGGCAAAGGCGCTACGACTTCAATAAAGCATCGAAGTAAGCGATGGTCTTGAGCAAGCCCGTCTCCAGAGAGGTCGTGGGCTCCCACTTGAGGATCTTCTTCGCCAGGCTGATGTCGGGCTGGCGCTGGGTCGGGTCGTCCCTGGGCAAGGGCTTGAAGGAAAGCTTCGATTTCGAATTTGTGAGCTTGATCGACAGTTCCGCGAGCTCGCGGATATCGCACTCGACCGGATTTCCCAGGTTGACCGGGCCGGTGAAATCGCCGGGCGACTCCATCAGCTTGAGCAGGGCTTCGATGAGATCATCGACATAGCAGAAGGAACGGGTCTGCCTGCCCTCGCCATAAATGGTGATCGGCTCGCCTTTGAGCGCCTGGACGATGAAATTGGAAACGACCCGGCCGTCGTTGGGATGCATCCGCGGCCCGTAGGTATTGAAAATCCGGGCCACCTTGATTTCCAGCTTGTGCTGGCGGTGATAATCGAAAAACAGCGTTTCCGCGCAGCGCTTGCCCTCGTCGTAGCACGAGCGCAGCCCGATGGGATTGACGCGCCCCCAGTAACTTTCAACCTGCGGGTGCACCTCCGGGTCGCCGTAGACTTCGCTGGTGGAAGCTTGAAGGATTTTCGCCTTGACGCGCTTCGCCAGCCCCAGCATGTTGATCGCGCCATGCACGCTGGTCTTGGTCGTCTGGACCGGGTCGAACTGGTAATGGATCGGAGAGGCGGGGCACGCCAGGTTGAAGATTTCATCCACTTCGACGTACAGCGGGAACGTGATGTCATGCCGCATCAGCTCGAAGCTCGGGTGCAGCAGCAGATGGGCGACGTTGTCCTTGGTGCCGGTGAAAAAGTTGTCCACGCACAGGACGTCGCGCCCCTGATCGAGCAGGCGCTCGCATAGATGCGATCCGAGGAAGCCCGCTCCGCCGGTGACCAGAACACGCTTTCGGGACCTCTTCATGCGCTTATCGGCACCCGGGCGTTTTTTATGCGGGGCTTCATGACAGGGGGCTGAATCCTATACTCAAAGCCCGGGCGAGTCCAACCGCGGCGATGAGAATCCCCGGTGTCGCGCCGGCGCCTTATAAGGGCGTCAGGCCTTATAAGGGCGCCACGGCGTGCACGTTACAATACCCCATCATGAAAAAATCCGAAGCCGCATAGATTGCATGGAGTTGAACGCGCGGATTTACGTCGCGGGCCACCGGGGTCTCGCGGGGTCGGCGCTGGTAAGGCGCCTGGCGAGCGGGGGCTTCCTGAATCTCCTTACCCGGACCCACGCCGAGCTCGAGCTCACCGACCAGGCCGCAGTCAGGAAATTCTTCGAGCGGGAGAAGCCCGCCTACGTCTTCATCGCTGCCGCGAAGGTCGGCGGGATCCTGGCGAACAACAGCTACCCCGCGGAATTCATCCAGTCCAACCTTGCGGTGCAGACCAACGTCATGCACGAAGCCTGGAGGAACGGCGTCAGGCGCCTGCTCTTTCTGGGCTCGTCCTGCATCTATCCCCGCGACTGTCCCCAGCCGATCAAGGAGGAGTACCTGCTGACCGGCCCGCTGGAATTCACCAACCGCGCTTATGCCGTCGCGAAGATAGCGGGCGTGGAGATGTGCAGCGGCTACAACCGCCAATACGGAACATCCTACCTGGCCGCCATGCCGACGAATCTCTACGGCCCCAACGACAACTACGATCTCGAAGGGGCCCATGTGCTGCCCGCGCTCATACGCAAGATGCACGAAGCAAAGGCGGGCGGCCTCGATCGCGTGGTGATCTGGGGCACGGGCTCGCCGCGGCGTGAGTTCCTGTACAGCGACGACATGGCCGATGCATGCGTGATGATGATGAGCCTCCCGGACGATGCCTTCGGCGAAATACTTCGGGGCCCCAACGGCCTGCCGCTGATCAACGTGGGATGCGGCGAAGACCAGACCATCGCGGATCTCGCCCGCGCGGTGGCGTCGGTCGTCGGATTTCGCGGCGCGCTGGAATTCGACACGAGCAAGCCCGACGGAACGCCGCGGAAACTCCTCGATGTCAGCAGGCTCCGCAAGCTCGGGTGGTCCCCCAGGATCGATCTCGAGACCGGGATCGCCGCGGCATACAAGGGTTTTCTGGCCCGAGAGGGCGGCTTTTCGGGGCATCGGGGCGCCTTGTCGGGAGCGAAAACATGAAAATCAAGACCAACGGCATCGAATTGAACTACGTCGTCGAGGGCAACGGCCCGTGGCTCGTCATGAGCCACTCGCTCGCGTGCGATCTTTCGATGTGGGACGAGCAGGCGGCGGTGCTCAGGCGCAATTTCAAGGTGCTGCGCTTCGACACGCGGGGTCACGGACTGAGCGACGCGCCCGAAGGCGAGTACACGCTCGAGATGATGGCTTACGACGTGCACGGCATGTTGCAGGGGCTGGGCGTCGAGCGCTGCCACTGGGTCGGCCTGTCGATGGGCGGGATGATCGGCCAGACTTTCGCGCTGAAATTCCCCGCCATGTTCGCGAGCATGGTTCTCGCCGACACCACCAGCCGCTACGCGCCCGAGGCCTTGCCGCTGTGGCAGGGCCGCATCAAGACCGCGCAGGACAAGGGCATGGAGGCGCTGGTCGAGACGACGCTCCAGCGCTGGTTCACCGAGCCGTTCCGCAAGAGCCATCCCGAGGTGACCGCTCGGGTGAGCGCGATGATCCGCGCCACGCCCGTCCCGGGTTACGTGGGCTGCTGCCACGCGATTCCGAAGATCAACCTGACCCAGCGCTTGAAGGAAGTGAAGTGCCCGTCGCTCGTGATCGTCGGAGAGCAGGACGCCGGCACCCCGGTCGCGATGGCGCGCGAGATCCACGCCGCGCTGCCCGGATCCGATCTGGTGATCATCCCCTCGGCCTCGCACCTGTCCAACCTCGAGCAGCCTACGGCGTTCCTGCGCGCGCTGACTATTTTCCTGAACAAGCACCGGTAGACCACCCCGGCGCTTCGCGCCACCCCTCCTCAAGAGAGGAGGGGAAAAAACCCAAACCTCCCGATGAGAATCCTTCTACTTGCTGTCGCCTTCGCTTTCGCAGCGGGCGCCGCGGCGCAGCCTGCGACCGGGGCGAAGGACTGGCCGTCGCGCGCGATCCACATGATCGTGCCCTTCCCCGCCGGCAGCTCGCCCGACCTGATCGCGCGCGTGCTCGCGGAGAAGCTCGCGCCTGCGCTCGGCCAGCCGGTGATCGTCGAGAATCGCCCCGGCGCCGGCGGCAACCTCGGCACCGCGCTCGTCGCCAAAGCCGCTCCCGACGGCTACACGATCGGCCTTTCGATTCCCGGCCCGCTCGCGGTCAACACCCTGCTCTACCGGAAAATGGAATACGACCCGTTCAAGGAACTCTCGCCGGTGAGCCTGGTCGCCGTCAGTCCCAACGTGCTGGTCGTCGATCCGAAGCTCGACGTCGGCTCGGTGAAGGAATTCGTCGCGCTCGCGAAATCGCAGCCGGGCAAGCTCAACTACGGTTCGGTCGGCAACGGCAGCGCCTCGCACCTCACGATGGAGCTTTTCAAGGAGGTCGCGGGGCTCGACATCGTGCACGTGCCCTACCCGGGGAGCCCGCAAGTGAACACCGCGATACTCACCGGGCAGATTGCCGCGGGGTTCGTCGTGCCGGCCACCGCGATGCCTCTGGTGCAAGCCGGCCGGCTGAAGGCGCTCGCGGTGACGACCAGCGTGCGGAGCATCGTGCTGCCGGAGTATCCGACGCTCGCCGAAGCGGGTTATCCGGAGGTCGTCTCCACCGCGTGGCAAGGGATTGT
>DATHJM010000088.1:0-6049 GCA_035489775.1 Burkholderiales bacterium | reverse complement strand
GCATTTCGGTCGATCCGATTCCGTCGAGAATCTCCACGCCGGTTCTTTCCTTCCAGCTTTTTGCGATCTGAGCCGGCAGCGCTTCCCCGGCTGAAATGCACTGGCGCAGCGCAAGGGAATCCCGGGCCGGGAAGTCAGGGCTGGCGAGCATCGCTGCGTAGAGGGTGGGTACCCCGAAAAAAAGCGTGGGTTTTTTTTCCATGAGCCGCTTGAAAACGGACGCAGGCGTGGGTCGCTCGGCCATCAGGACCGCCGTCGCTCCGACTGCCAGGGTGAAGGAAAGCGAGTTGCCGAGACCGTAGGCGAAGAAGAGCTTCGCCGCCGAGAACACCACGTCGCTCTCCCGGTACCCCAGCACACCGCGCGCGTAGAGTTCCGCTGTGAGGATCATGCTCGACTGGGCGTGGACCGTGCCCTTCGGCATGCCGGTCGACCCGGAGGAATACAGCCAGAAGCAGGCGTCGTCCGACGTTGTCGGCGCCGGTGATAATTCGGGAGTGCCTTTCGCCAGCACGTCTCTGAACGCGATATGGCCCGCCGCGCCGCCCCCCGAGACAATGACGTGCTCCAGAAACGGGAGCTTGCCGATCATCGGCGCGAACTGCGGCAAAAGCTGCCCGGACACGACGAGCGCCTTCGCGCGGCTGTCGGAAAGCATGTACTCATAGTCTTTCGGAGTCAGCAGCGTATTCGCGGCGACAGGGACGATCCCGGCCTTGATCGCCCCCAGGAATGCCGTGGGGAAATCGATCGTGTCGGTGAGGACGAGCAGCACGCGATGCTCCATCTCCAGGCCCAGCGCCTGCAGCCCCGAGCCGAAACGGTCGACGCGCTCGGCGAGCTGGCCGAAGGTGTACTGTCCGCCGTCGTCGATGTAGGCGAGCCTGGCCGCGCGGCCGGCGGCGAGGTTGCGCTCGACCAGATCGTACGCGGCGTTGTAGTCGCGGGGAATCCTGACGACGGGCGGGCTGACGGAATGGTCGGCGCTGCTGCGGGACGGCACTGCGCTCCTCCTCTTGTTCGGACTTGTCAGGCATTGTTCGCTCCCGCGCATGGAGCGTCAAGAAGCCCCGGGTCAGTATCCTATCGCCGCCCCGTCGCTCCTCGGATCGGCGCCGCCTGCGCGCACGCCGGACACCGGATCGATCGTGATGCCGTGCGCGTGGCCGGCGAGTTCGCAAAAATCCGGCCAGCGATTTACCGTGTGCCCTCGCCGCTCGAGCTCCTCGACGGTCGCCTCCGGAAAACGCCCTTCGATGTTGAGAAGGTCGCGCGAATCGCCGATGTTGAAGCGTCCCGAGAGCCAGCGCGGCATCTCGAGCGCCTGCTGGATGTCGAAGCCGAAATCGACCAGTCCCACGTAGCCTTGCAGATGGATCTGCGGCTGGCCGTCCGCGCCCATGCAGCCCAGGACCTGCCAGGGCCGGCCGTCTTTGAGTGCGATCGACGCGATCAGGGTATGCATCGGGCGCTTGCCCGGCTCGAGGCGGTTGGGATGCAGTGGATCGAGCGAGAAGTAAGCCGAGCGGTTCTGCAGCAGGATGCCGGTCTCGCCCGCGACCACCCCTGACCCAAACGTGAAATAAAGGCTCTGGATCAGCGCCGCGGCATTGCCTTGCGCGTCCACCGCGCAGACGAACACGGTGTCCCCGGCGAGGGTGCCGTAGGAAGGAACCAGGTCCCAGGGAAGCGCACGCTCGGTGCGGATAAGGCGCCGGCGCTCATCCGCATAGGGTTTCGAAATCAGCCGCTCGGCCGGAACCGGCTGGAACTCGGGGTCGGCGAGCAGCCTGTCGCGGTCGTGATAGGCGATCTGCTTCGCCTGCACCAGCAAGTGCACGAGATCGGGACCGAGCGGATCCATCCTGCCGATCTCGTACGACTCGACGAGGTTGAGCATCTCGAGCACGGTGAAACCTTGAGTCGGGGGCGGCGTTTCGAAAATCTCGACACCGCGGTAGGTCGCCGAGAGCGGTTCGCCCCAGCTTGCGCGCTGCGCACGAAGGTCCGCCTCGTCGAAAAATCCGCCTCCCGCGCGGGAGAAGCTCGCGAGGGCGCGTGCCGTCTCCCCGGCGTAGAAGCCCTCGTGCCCGGCCGCCGCGATCCGCTCCAGAACCAGAGCGAGCCCGCGGTTGACGAGCTTGCCGCCCGCGCGCGGCGCCGCGCCGCCGGGGGTGAAGATCGCGAGAGCCTGGGCATTCAGCGCGTTATCGGCGGCGTGCAGCTCGATCGCGCGCGCAAGCCGCCCGGTGGCGGGAAAGCCTTCGCGCGCGTACCCGATCGCCGCGGCGAGATCGCGCGCGAGGGACAGCCGTCCATAGTGCTCGTGCGCAGCGCACCAGCTGGCGACTCCGCCCGGAACGGTCAGGGTCGCCGGAAGAAAACCGCGCAGCGGGATTTCGCTCATGCCACGCGAGCGGAACCAGTCGATGCCAGCGCCCTTCGCTGCGCGTCCGCCGCCGTTCAGGTAGCGCACGCGGCGCGCTTCTGCGTCGTAGATCAGCCAGAACGCGTCGCCGCCTACGCTCGTCATGTGCGGGTAGAGCACCGAAAGGGCGGCGCCCGTAGCGATCGCCGCGTCCACCGCCGAACCTCCGGCCCGGAGCACGTCGACGCCGGCCGCGGAAGCGAGCGAGTGCGGCGAGGCGGCCATGCCCCGCGGCGCCGTCGTCGGAGGCCTGCCGGTGTTTATCGGAAACACCGGCTGATCAACGTTGCGGCGAACCCGCCAGCAACCGCATCACGGCTGCCACGCGCGTCCCCACGCCGAGCTTCTCGAAAACGTGCTCGAAATGCTTCTCGACCGTGCGCGGACTCATATCGAGAATCGCCCCGATCTCCACGTTGGTCTTGCCCGCCGCAGCCCATTGCAGCACTTCGCGCTCGCGCCGGGTGAGGGCAGCGCCCGCGGCAGACGCGGGAAAATCGGCTTCGACGGCGAGGCTGACGAAAAGCAGATAACCGCTGCCGCCTGCCGGGTTGGGCACGAGCCGCACGCGCAGCACTCTCCCGCTCCGCCCGACCGTGAGCGAGCCGCTGACCGCTGCGCCGGCTAGACTTTCCACTCCTGCCAGGCGTTCCTGGAGCCAGCGATCGACCGCTTCGGGCAGGCGCTCGCCCTCGCCGCCCTTCCAGTCCGACCAGCACGCCTGGATGCGTTCCCGTGTCGCCTCTGAAGCGCGCACCACGCGCCGCTCGCCGTCCAGCTCGATCGCGCTCCAGCCGCTCGGGGCCGCGAGCGAGTCGAGCTGCGAGAGCAGCGAGCGCGTGCGCTCCCGCGACAGCGACTGTCCGAAGAGCGCGGCGAGCTGCGGCCGCAGCAGGTCGAGCGCGTCGCGCTCGGCCTCGTCGAAATCGCGGCGCTTGCGGTTGAAGACGAAGCTGACGAGAAAACGCCGGTCCACGTACAACGGCAGCGCCATCACGTGGTCGATGCCGACGCAGCGGTAATAGTCGTTGTAGAGCGGCGTGCGCCGGAACTGCGAGCTCGTGAGCGAATCGCTGATGCGATGGGTGACACCGCCCGGCGTCTTCGAGTGATAGAGCACGAGCGGATGCTCGTGGAAATGCGCGTCGAACGAAGCCCGCTCGCCGGCGGAGAAAGCCCGATTGGGAGTGCTGAACACCGTGCGGCGGCCGTGCACGAGGTCGCAGATGCTGAGCGTGGTCACTTCGGAGGCGACCAGACGCGGCAACCTGTCCAGCCCCGAGCTGGCGAAGCTCTCCAGGCTCCAGGCTTCGGCCGCGATCTCGTTCAGCAGCTTCAGACCCTGCTCGGCGATGCGTCCTGCAAGGATTGCCATGGACTCCCCGTAAGGCGCGCGACTACGTGGAAACACGTATGGCGCGGTCGTGCCCTTCGAGCGGAGTATAGGCCGCACCTGCCCGGACCGGAAGTTCCGGAGGCCTAAAACTCAAGGAGGCAATATGAATGCACCCGCACCACGCAACAACGTGCTCAATGGCACGCAGATCAGTTGCATGCTCCCGGTCATCGATCTGGAGCGCGCCCGCCACTTCTACGGTGAGCAGCTCGGGCTCGAGGCCGTAGGCGCCAAGCTCAGCGGCAAATTCGTATATCGCTGCGGCGGAACCGAGGTTGCGCTCTTTCCGAAACCGGGCGGCACCAAGGCCACGCACTCGACGCTGAGCTTCCAGGTCAAGGACATCGTCGCCGCGATCCGCGCACTCGAGGCGCGCGGCGTCGTGTTCGCCGACTACGACCTGCCCGGCTTCAAGACCGTCGATCACGTCGCCGTGCTCGGCTCGGAAAAGGCGGCGTGGTTCCAGGATCCGGAGGGCAACACCCTCTGCATTCACGAAGATATCTCCTAGCAACAGCAAGCCGTGTCGGGCGTCGCCATCGTTCAACAAGCGCCTGTGTTCCTCGATCGTGCGGCGACGCTTGCCAAGGCAGTGGCCGCGATCGACGAAGCCGCGCGGGCCGGGGCGTGCCTGATCGTTTTTCCCGAGGCCTTCATTCCCGGGTATCCGGCCTGGATCTGGCGGCTTCGGCCCGGCGGCGACATGGCGCTCAGCGAACGTCTGCATTCGCTGCTGCGCGCCAACGCGGTCAACCTGGCCGGCGACGATCTCACGCCGCTGCGCGAGACAGCCAGGCACCACCAGGTCAGCGTCGTATGCGGCATTCACGAGCTCGACGCCGACTTCAGCCGGACAACGCTGTACAACACTGTTGTCACGATCGGGCCCGATGGCGCGCTCCTGAACCGGCACCGCAAGGTCATGCCGACCAACCCCGAGCGCATGGTCTGGGGCTTCGGCGACGCCAGCGGTCTGAAACCCGTAGCCACGCCCTGCGGGCGCGTCGGCGCGCTGATCTGCTGGGAGAGCTACATGCCGCTGGCGCGCTGCGCCATGTACGCGCAAGGCGTCGAGATCTACGTCGCGCCGACCTACGACAGCGGCGACCGCTCGATCGCGACCATGCAGCACATCGCCCGCGAAGGCGGGTGCTGGGTGCTGTGCAGCGGCTGCGCCTTCCAGGGGCGCGACATCCCGGACGTCGTCCCCGGCAGGGCGGAACTCTTTCCCGACCCGGACGAGTGGATCAACCCGGGGGATTCGGTCGTCGTCGCCCCGGGCGGCAAGATCGTTGCCGGGCCGCTGCGCGAGGAGTTGGGTATCCTGTACGCGCAGATCGACCTCGAGCGGGTCGCAGTAGCGCGGCGCGCTCTGGACGTCGTCGGCCACTACGCGCGGCCGGACTTGTTCCAGCTGCATGTCAACACCAAGCCGGCGCGGCCGGTGGTCTTCTCCAAGGAGTAGCGCCATGAACGACGAAACATCCCGGGCCTACCACGCCGGCATGCGCGAGTTGCAGGACCGCTTCGACACGCGCCGTCTCGCCGACCGGCTCGACGAGAAACTGGCACGCCAGGATTTCAGCGACGAAGACCGCACGTTCATCGAAAGCCGCACGATGTTCTTCCTCGCCACCGCCGACGGCGAGGGGCGGCCCGACTGCTCGTTCAAGGGCGGAGCGCCCGGCTTCGTTCGCGTGACCGGAGAAGCGGAGCTGACGTTCCCGAGCTACGACGGCAACGGCATGTTCCGCAGCCTCGGCAATCTGCTCGTCAACCCGGCGGTGGCGCTGCTGTTCATCGACTTCGAGCGACCGAACCGCCTGCGCGTCAACGGCAGCGCATCGGCCGTCCACGATGATCCGTTGCTCGCGAGCTTCGCAGGAGCGCAACTCATCGTGCGGGTGCGCGCCGAGCGCATCTTCCCCAACTGCCCGCGCTACATCCACCGCATGACGATGGTCGAGCCCTCGCCTTACGTGCCGCGCGAGGGCACCACGCCGCCGGTGCCGAAGTGGAAGCGCTTCGACGCGTTCGCCGACGTGCTGCCGCGGGACGATCCGGCGCGTGCTGACCGGTGATCAGGGTTCCTCGTACACCCCACATCAACGAAGTGCGCGGCATCAACCGCGTGGTCTACGATATCTCGAGCAAGCCGCCGGCAACGATCGAGTGGGAGTAGGAGATCGCAGGAGACTATCGCGGACAACTATCGGGTTCTATGC
>DATHJM010000087.1:0-3799 GCA_035489775.1 Burkholderiales bacterium | reverse complement strand
TATTTCTCGACCAGCGCGGCGGTGAGCTCGACCCTGGCATCGTACTCGGGGGCGTCCTCGAGCTGCTCCAGATCGTTCAGCCCGCAGTACTTGTAGATCCGGTTGATCGCCGACACCAGCCGCACCGGCTTGTCCGTCGCGGCATTGAAATGCTGGTGGATCGTGTTGGGCGGGATGTAGATCACGTCCCCAGCCTCCCACTCCCAGCGCTTTACTGCCACCTGCGGCGTCCAGTGATACGTGTCGGTGATCTCCACGTCGCAGTCCTGGTGCAGGTCGTAGCCCCGGCCTTCCACCACGTACAGGCATTCCTCGGCCAGATGCCGGTGCTTCCCGGAGCGGCTGCCCGCCGGGATGATCTGCATGTAGGCGTCCACCGTCTCCATGCGCGTGTTCATCTGCTCGTTCAACAGGTGCTTGAGCAGCCCCTGGCGCGACATCTCCCAGGGCATGTCCTCCGGGTGCAGGATTTTCCTGCGCTTGGCGTTCCTCGCAGGCGCGGCAATCGCATTGTCCAGCAGGCTCTGATACAGCTTCTGGTGCGCGCTGCCGCGCATCCACGCTTTCGATTCACCCCATGCCATGTGCCACTCCTTTCCTCAAGCTTCCGGTCCCGAACGACATCAGTGGTTGTAGTTTTCCTCGAAGTGCCGCGGAACGAAACCGGCGCCCTCGGGCGTGGCTTCCTTCGGCCGCGGGATGACGGTCTGCTGGAACATCAGGTTCATGAACAGGACCATCGGCTTGGGTTTCATGACGAGCGCGCGGGCGGGTTTCACCGGATCGGCGTTGAAGTGCTGGTGCACGCAGTTCATGTGCACGATCGCTACGTCCCCGGCCGACCAGTCATAACGCACGCCGTCGTGGATCTCGTAGCCCTTGCCGTCGAGGATGTAGAACGCCGCCTCGTTCACATGCCCGTGCTTTTGCGTCCGGCCTCCCGGGCCGTATTCCTCGAGGTGCACGTGCAGCGTCTGCGCGAGGCCGTCCACCGGCTCGATGAAGTGCTTGCTGAAGGACTGCGGGCCGTCGTTGAACGTCAGGTCGCGGCCTTTTATCACGCGAGGTAGGCCCCTCAGGCGCGCGAGCTCCTCCTTCAGGCTGTACTGCCCCTGGATGCCGCGCACGAAGACGCGGTCCTTCTTGCTGCTGTAGTGCGATTCCTTGGCCATAAGCTTGCTCCCTCTCTTCTATCAGGCCGTTGGGGGATCCCAAGGGGGCGTAGCCCCCTTTTCAACCCCCGTTACTGTCCCTTGCCGAAAATCTCTTCGTACAGCTTCACCCACTTGTCGTACTCATCGAGCGTGACGCGCGCGTCGACGAACTTGAGCGGCAGCTTGTTGAGCGGCGTGTCGATTTTCCTGTTGGTCGGCACGAAGTCGCGCTGCGCGAGGATCTTCTGGCCTTCCTCGCTGATCTCGAAGTCGTAGAAGAGCACCGCGGCGTGCGGATGCGGAGCGCGGCGCGCGACGCCGACTCCGTTCGGCCGCGCGATCGCCGTGCCGATGGAGAACCAGTCGATCGGCGCGCCCTTGCCCTTGAACTGTTCTGCCTTGTAATTGTATACGGTCAGCGCGAGCGGCACCTCGCCCGACACGACGAGCTGCGCGAGCAGCGTGTGGCCCTTGCGCACTGAAATGCCGTTTTTCGCCACGATCTCCTTGAAGAGCTTGGTGCCTTTCACCTCCCCGATATCCCCCAGGAGGCCGGCGAGCCAGTCGGAGTCCTCGGCCTCGATTCCGAGCCTCCCCTTCCACTTGGGGTCGAGGAGATCCTCCCATTTCTTGGGCAGATCGTCCTTTTTGACCGCCTTGGTGTTGTAGGCCTGGACGAACACGTTCAGGCGCGTTCCGACCCATTCGCCATGGGGACGCAGCGCCGGCGCGATCAGATCGGCGTGGTGCGGCGACTTGACCTGCTGCAGGACTTTTTCGCGGTGCAGCGATTCCATTTCGGGGCCGTTGGTCTCTACGATGTCCACGGTGTTGCGGTTGGCCCGCGCTTCGGCGACCGCGCGCTGCAGCACCTTCTCCGAGCTTGCACGCCACACGTTGACCTTCATCGAGTATTTCTTCTCGTAGGCGCTGACCAGCGCTCCCATGTCGTCGGACTGGGCCGAGGTGTAGAGGTTGAGCTCCTTCTCCTTCTTGGCGCCCTCGACCAGTTTCTGCAGGCGGTCGGGACCCGCATACAGCCCGACCTCAGCGGCCGTGGCGTTCGCTTTGATCTGCCCGAGAACGGGCGCGGGAAGGACGGCGGCCGCAAGGAACAGGCCGGCGAGAAGATTGAATCGAAGGGGCTTCATGAGCCGGGTGTTGTTTCGCTCGGATATGGGGAACGTCATTCCGCTTCCTTCTGGACCTTCTGACCTTTGAGGAAGAGTTCCGACCAAAGTTTCTCCCAGCGGTCGGCCTCGTCGAGCGTGATCACCGGGTCGATCATCTCGAAGGGGAACTTGTTGAGGTGGGTGTCCACCGCGCGGCTCGAGGGCACGCGGTTGCGCTCCTTCAGGATCGTCTGGCCTTCGAGGGAGAGCATGAAGTCGGAAAAGAGCAGCGCCGCGTGGGGGTGAGGGGCGCGGCGCGTCACGCCGATCGCGTTCGGGCGCCCGAACGTGGGCTTGAGCGCCTTCCACCGGATCGGGGCGCCTTTTACCACCAGCCGCTCGGCGTTGTGGTTGTAGATCGTGGCGGCGAGCGGGATCTCGCCCGAGGCGACGAGCTCGGCCATCAGCGTGTGGCCGCTGCGTATTTCGGGTTTTGCGGCGGCGAGCTTCCTGAAGAATGCGAGGCCCTTCTCCTCGCCCATGGCCTTCACCATCGCGCCGAACCAGTCGACGTCGCTCGCTTCGATCCCGACGCGGCCCGCAAAGCGCGGGTGAAGCAGGTCCTCGTAGGTGTCGGGTACCTCGTTTGCCTTGACGAGGTTGGTGTTGTAGGCGATGGTGAAGAAATTGAAGCGGTCGGCGACGTAATGGCGATGCCTGGGGAACGCAGCCGGCGGCAGATCCTTGAAGTTCGGGCTGAAGAACTCCTCGAGCAGCTCCTCGCGGTGCATCGCTTCCATCTCCGGGCCGTTGGTCTCCAGAATATCGCAGGCGAAGCGCCCGGCGCGCGCCTCGGCGATTGCGCGCTGCAGCACCTTCTCCGAGCTCGAGCGCCAAAGCCGGACCTTCACGCCGTATTTCCTCTCGAAGACTTCGACGATCGGCACCGAGTCCTTGAGGTTCAAGGAAGTGTAGACGACGACTTCGCGCTCCTTCTTCGCGCCCTCGAGGATCATTTTCTCGCGATCGGCGCCTTTATACAGGTAGATCTCACGGTTCTTCCCCGCATCCCGCTGGCCTTGAGCGAAAACAAAACCGGGAAGAAGCGCCGTTCCGAGCGCGCCGGCAAGAATCCGCCTGCGCCGCGAATCGACCCCACCGCGCATGGTTCATCTCTCCTCTGGCGGAAGGCCTCTTGGGACCTTCCCATGAAAAAACCGGGCGGACGCTCTGGCGCCCGCCCGTATCGTACCGCCTGCTTGCGACATCCAAGCAGCCGCTCGCGCGGCTTTCTAGAAGGTGTGCGCGAGGCCGAAGGCGTATTGCGTGACGTCCTCGCCCGTTGCCGGAGCTCCGTTCGCCACGTTGTCGTAGCGGGCCGAGTCTCCGTTGTCTATCTTGCTGCCGATCAGGAACAAGTAGGTGCTCGGATCGATATAGAACGAGCCCCCGATCGAAAATTGCTTGCCTTCCAGCCCCGTGGTGCTGCAGGCCGCATTGAACGAGCCGCACGTGCCGGCATTCGCACTCACG
>DATHJM010000086.1:0-4928 GCA_035489775.1 Burkholderiales bacterium | reverse complement strand
CGATCGATTCAAGCTAGGCGCCGGCCTCGTCGAGCTTGTAGTCGAGCTCGATCCTGAGGCCGTTCGTGTCGCGGAAGAAAATCTGCAGCGCCGTGTTGTCGTCAACCAGCTGCTCCTCGAAAGGGATCCCGAGACGCTCGAGTTTCGCCTTCATCTCGGTCCAGCCGGTGGCGTTCAGGGCAATGTGGTCGAAGCTCCCGGTGGCGCCCAGCGTGGGCGGGATGTCCTTTTTGAGGCTGATGTGGAGCACCGGGTGGTCGCCCGCGTACAGCCACCAGCCCGGCCTGCCGAAATCCGGGCGAAAACCTTCCTTCAACCCCAGCACGTCCTTGTAGAACCTGAGCGTGTCTTCCACCTGGGACGGGGAGATGACGATGTTGAAGTGATCGACCAGACCGATTGCCATGGCGTCTCGATTGCCGGAAGCGGCTTGAGAATATACTACTACGCCAAGTCGCGTGAGGACCGATGCGCCGTACCCTGATCCTGTCGATCGCCGCGCTCGCCTGCGCGGCGTCGCTTGCCCGAGCCGCGGACGAATACCCGGCGCGTGCCGTTCGCGTCGTCGTGCCGTTCGCCCCCGGCGGCGGCACCGACGTGGTCGGACGGATCCTGGCGCAGCAGCTCACATTGCGGCTGGGACAGAGCTTCGTCGTCGACAACCGCCCCGCGGGTTCGGGCATCATCGGCGCCGATATCGTCGCCAAGGCGCAACCGGACGGCTACACGCTCCTCTTCGCCTTCTCTTCTCTTTCCAGCAGCGCGAAGCTGATCAGCCATCTGCCCTACGACCCGGTCGGCGATTTTGCGCCGGTTGCGCTCGCGACGACCTCGCCGCTGGTGCTGTTCGTGCATCCGTCGGTTCCCGCCGCGGACTTGAAGCAGTTCATCGCCCATGCGAAAGCGAACCCGGGGAAGCTCAACTACGGCTCCTCCGGGCCGGGAAGCTCGCCGCATCTGGCCACCGAGCTGCTGATGTCGATGGCGGGGATCCAGATGACCCACATTCCCTACAAGGGAATCGCTCCTGCGATCACTGCGCAGCTCGCCAACGAAGTGCAGATGTCCTTCACGCCGATCGCGGTAGGCATGCCGCACGCCAGGGCGGGCAAGCTGCGCGCGCTGGGCACCGGCGGGCTGCGGAGGTCCGTGGCGGTGCCCGACGTCCCGACGATAGACGAGTCCGGCCTTCCGGGATTCGAAGTGATCGGCTGGTGGGGCATGCTCGCGCCGTCCAAAACGCCGCGCGCGGTCGTCAATCTGCTCAACCGCGAGATTCGCGCCGTGCTCGACATCGCGGAGATCAGGCGCAACCTGGTCGATCAGGGCATGGACCCGGCAGGCGGCACGCCCGAGCAATTCGGCGCCCTGATCAAGTCCGACATGGACAAGTGGGGCGACATCGGCAAGCGTCTCGGAGTGAAACTGGATTGACGTTCGGAAGCCGGCTCGCGATTCAGGGCGGAACGAGCCGCCAGCCAGTTTCGGGCCCCTCCTGGCAGGCGCCGTAGCGGAACGGCTGCGTCGCGCGACCCGGTGTGTAGAACCGCAGGTCGATAAACCACGCGCAGGTCGGGCCGGCGCTCATTCCGTCGAACGCCGGGAGCTCGGCGAACCAGCGGTATACCGCCATCGCGGGGGAATTCCAGGCTTCCCGGGCGAGCGTCTTCCTAGCGCCCTCGCCGTAGCGTGTTCGCGTTTCCCAATGGGCCGCCGACAAAGGCTCGTAGACGGAGTCGAGCATCGCGATAAAGCCGTCGCCCGGACGATAGGCGCGCGGTTCCTCGCGTATCAGATTCACGTGTGCGAAGCGGTGCGCTTCGGCGTCGGAGACGAACACCGTCCAGTTGAAAGGCGAAACCGGGCGCGGCTGCACGTTGACGGCCGCGCCGCCCAGACCGAGCGAGCGGGCGTAGCGCCCGCCGAACTCGATCGCTTTTTCTTTTTGCAGATACTGAAAGCCGACGTAGGCGACGAGCACAGCGCCCGCCGCGACGGACGTCCACCGGGAACGGTAGAGAATTGCCGAAGCGACCAATCCCGCAACGATGATCCCGCTGAACCACAGGTCGATGATGAAAGTCGTGCCGATCTGCGCCCGCCAGTCCGAAAACGGCGCGAGGATCATGGTGCCGTAGCTGGTGATGACGTCGCCCGCGATGTGCAGAGCGAGCCCGAGCGCCGTGACGCCATAGAGGGCGCGCCAGCCGCGCGGCTCGCGCAGGATCTTCGCGAGCACCCAGGAGACGACGAACGCCCACAGCGGCAGGAGGATCAGCGAATGCGTCACGCCGCGGTGGTTCTCGAGGTACTCGACCGGCCCGACGAAGGCGACGACGAAGTCGAGGTCCGGGGCGGCGCAGGCGAAAAATCCGGCCGCAACCCGGCGCGCGAGCGAGCGCGGGGGTGCGTTCTCCGGCGCCGTGGCGCGGGCGAAGAGCGCTCCGGAGAGCGCGTGGGTCAGGGTGTCCACGGGGATAGGGTCGCCCGTCCCCGTCGATCCAGCGGCTGCAACGAGCCTGCTAATCCACCTTGACCCCGGCCTGCTTCACGACCTGGCTCCAGCGCGCGACCTCGTTCTTGATGATGACGGCGAATTCCTCGGCGGAGCCGCCCGCCGGCTCGAGACCGTCGCCCGCGAGAACCTTTTCCACTTCCCCGGACTTCAGCGCCTCGTTGACCTCCTTGTTGAGGCGTCCGACGACGTCCTTCGACAGTCCCCTGGGACCGACGAGGCCGTGCCAGTTGGTGACTTCATAGCTCGGGTATCCCGACTCGGCCACCGTGGGAACGTCGGGGGCCGCTGCGATGCGCTTGGGGGTGGTGACCGCGAGCGCTCTCAGGCGTCCGGACTTGACGTGCTGCAGGGCCGTCGCGACGCTGCCCAGGATCATCTGAACGCTTCCGCCGATCGTGTCGTTGAGCGCCGGGCCGGTTCCCTTGTAGGGAACGTGGGTGATTTTTATCTTCGCCGTGTACAGGAGGTATTCGGTCGCCACGTGCACGTGGCTTCCGTTTCCGCTCGAGGCATAGGCGAGCTTGTCCGGTTCCTTCCTGGCGAGCGCCACCAGCTCCTGCAGGGTCTTTGCCGGGACCGAAGGGTGCACCGCGACCACGTAAGGGCCGCGCGAGAGCTGCACGATAGGCGTGATGTCGGCGATCGGATCGAACGACAGCTTGTACACGCTCGGATTGACGGTGTAGCTCGCGGGCGTGAGCAGCAGCGTGTAGCCGTCCGCCGGCGATTTGATCGCGAACTCCGAGCCGAGGACGCTGCCCGCGCCGGGGCGGTTCTCCACGATCACCTGCGTCCCAAGGCGCTCGGTCAGCTTTTGCGCGATGACCCGGGCAATGAAATCGGACCCGCCGCCCGGGGCGAAGCCGACGACGATCTTTACCGGCTTGGTCGGGTACTGTTGTGCGCCCGCGGCGCCGACCGCCAGCGATGCGATCAGGATTGCGAGCCAGCTTGCGATGCGTTTCATGGTCACTCCTCCGGTTGAAGGGCGATCTTAATACGGCCGGGGACTGCTGGCACGGGCCGGGGAGGGGCGGCTTGACAAGGTTTCAATAATTCGATGATACTAGAAATATGGAATCAAAAACCGCCGTCGCCAGCCTCGCAGCCCTGGCCCAGGACGCGCGGCTCGCCATTTTCCGGCTGCTCGTGCAAAAGGGCCCCGAAGGGCTCTGCGTCGGAGACATCGCCGCCAAGTTCGACATGGCCCCCGCGACGCTCTCTTTCCACCTGAAGGAGCTGACCCATGCCGGATTGCTGGTCGCGCGGCAGGAAGGGCGTTTCATTTACTACGCGCCGGATTTCGAGGAGATGAACGCGCTGGTTTCCTATTTGACGGAGAACTGCTGCGGCGGGGAGACCTGTGCTCCGGCATGCAGGCCCGCCGCTCGCAAACGAAAGGAGAAAGTCACATGAAGCGATTCCATGTTCACGTTTCCGTCCGCGATCTGCCCGAGAGCGTGCGTTTCTACAGCGGCCTGTTCGGGGCGCCGCCGTCCGTAGAGAAGGCCGACTACGCCAAGTGGATGCTGGACGATCCCAGGATCAACTTCGCCATTTCGCAGCGCGGGCGCGCGGCCGGCGTCAACCACCTGGGATTCCAGGTGGAATCCGACGACGAGCTGAAAGATTTGCGCGAGCTCGTGTCGAAAGCCGGCGTCGCGGCGCTCGACCAGGCCGGAACGTCGTGCTGCTATGCCAAGTCGGACAAGTACTGGATCGAGGACCCGCAAGGCGTCGCCTGGGAAACGTTCCACACGCTCGGCAGCGTTCCCATTTACGGCGAAGAAGCGAAACGCAGCGGGGAAAAGAGCGCGTGCTGTGTTCCAACGGCGAAAACCGAATCCACGGCGGCCTGCTGCAGCTGAAGCCCGCATGATATATCACCGGCGCGTACTGGTTTACCTCTTCGACTTCGTTCGCCAATCCGGCGGTGACCGTGGCGCGGACGTTCACGAACACGTTCACGGGAATAGGGCAAGGCGACGTTGCCGGCTTTGTGTTCGCTCAAGGCGCTGCGGTTATCGTCGCGGTCCCGCTGTTCGCGTGGATCTTCAAGGAGCGGTCCGCCGGCAGGTAGTCGGACAACCGCCAAAGACATATACTCCCGCTCGAATCAACCCAAGGGGGCGGTCATGTCGAACATTCTCAGCAAGATTGTCAGAGTTGGTGTCCTTGCGCTGGTCGTGTTGGCGCCGGCGAGCCCGGCCCTGGCCGGTGCCCCGCACCGTTTCGTCGTATTCGGCGACAGCCTGTCCGATCCCGGCAATGCGTTCGTGCTGCTGAGGGACGTCGAAGTCCCTCCGTTTCAAAGCCTGATTCCCGATGCGCCCTACGCCCGCGGCGCCTTTCACTTCAGCAACGGTCCGACCTGGGTGGAGCAGCTGTCGCTTCTCGATCACGCTGTGCC
>DATHJM010000085.1:0-2306 GCA_035489775.1 Burkholderiales bacterium | reverse complement strand
CTTTCCTTTCATCGCCCAGTGCTTCCCGATCACGCCACAGTGCGGACAGATGGGGCCATTAGGCCAGACCTGACCCTCTAGGTATTCTCGGGCCTTGTCGGCGTTTTGGAACTGAGGTGCGTTAAGTCCGGTTGCCATGATTTTTCTCCGATTGATGGAGCGATCATGGCAGGTTACTTAGGGTATGTCAAGTATATAATGTCGCGAAGTGACGACGGCGCTGCCGGCCAGGAGCCGCGCTGAAAACTCTGCTACGCTTTGCCTCGCCCTCTTCCGACAGGATAGCGCTGATGCCCCGCAGACCCCGCCTGGTTCCGAGCCTCTTTCTGAGCGCACTTCTCGCCGGCTGTGCCCTCGCTGGTCCGGGCCCCGGCCGCGAGGATCTCGCGAAGATCGAGCACGTCGTGGTGATTTACGCGGAGAACCACAGCTTCGACAATCTCTACGGCCTGTTCCCGGGCGCCAACGGCGTCGCCAATGCGACGCCGGAGCAAAAGACCCAGCTCGACCACGACGGCAAGCCCCTGCCGCGCCTGCCGCCGGTGTATACGCAGGGCAAGCCCGACGCGCGCTTCCCGCAGGCCCTGCCCAACGCCCCGTTCCGCATCGACGCCCCGCCGGTGAGCGCGCGCACCGACCAGATAGTGCCCAGCCCCATTCACAACTACTACCAGAACATCGAACAGATCAACGGCGGCCGGAACAACCTGTTCGTCGCGATGACCACCGTAGGCGCCTGGACCATGGGCTACTACGACGGCTCGAACATGCGGCTGTGGCGCTGGGCCGGAGAATACGTGCTGGCCGACAATTTTTTCATGGGCGCGTTCGGCGGCTCGTTTCTCAACCACCAGTGGCTCGTGTGCGCCTGCACGCCCGTGGACCCGGGCGCTCCCGCTTCGGCGCGTGCCCAGCTGGACGAGCAGGGCAAGCTCAAGAAGCGGCCGGCCTCGCCGAAATCGGTGCTGGAGGGACCCGTGCAGGTATTCGACGGGCGTATTTCGCCCGACGGTTACATCGTCAACACCTCGCAACCGCCCTACCAGCCGAGCGGAATTCCGCCGGCGCCGGGCGGGAGTCTCGATTTCGCCGATCCCGCGCACCATCCGAGCCCGCCGCAGACGGCAAAGACGATCGGCGACACCCTGTCCGCCAAAGGCGTTTCCTGGGCGTGGTACGCGGGCGGCTGGAACACCGCGCTCGCCGACGGGCGTCGCGATCCCAGGGAAAAACGCAGCGCCATCTACGAACGCGCCGAAGGCAGCCCGATTTTTCAGGCGCACCATCAACCGCTAAACTACTACGCGCGTTTCGCGCCAGGCAGCGCCGATCGCGCACGGCACCTGAAGGACGGCGACGAGTTCTTCGAGGCAATCGACAAGGGGACGCTGCCGCAGGTGGCGTTCTACAAGCCCGCGGGCCGCGTCAATCAGCATCCGAGCTACACCGACCTGGAGAGCGGCGACCGCCACATCGACGAGCTGCTGCAACGGCTTAGGAAGAGCCCGCAATGGCCGAAGACGGCGGTCATCGTCACTTACGACGAGAACGGCGGGTATTGGGACCACGTGGCGCCGCCCTCGGGGCGCGGGTGGGGCGACCGCTGGGGACCGGGGACGCGGGTCCCGACCATCATCGTGTCCCCCTGGGCGAAAAGGGGCGTGGTCGACTCGACGGCCTATGACACGACTTCGATCCTGAAATTCATCACGCGCCGGTTCGACCTCGAACCCCTGCCGGGCGTGCGCTCCAACATGGGCGATCTGACGAACGCGTTCGACTTCTCGCCGCGCTAAAGGATACTCAATACCCCGTCGGGGCGCCGGATCGAGCGCCTTCGAACGGTTTCACGAAACGCAATACGAACTCGTCCACCGGCACTTTGGGGCGAAATACGATCGAGTCGCGCGGATCCTCGGGATGGCGCAGGAATTCCGCTTCCGCCACGAGCCTGAATCCCGCCGCCTCGATTTCCCGCCGCAACGTCGCCTCTTCGATGCGATGCAGGGATTTCGCGACGCCGATGCCAGCGCCAGCCTGCGCGGAGTGATCGGCGACGACCAGCATGCCACCTGGCTTGAGAGCTTCGAACAAGGCGCGATTCATCCTGGCGCGGTCGACGTTCATGAACGCCGTGTCGTGGTAAGCGAAGAAGAACGTGATCAGATCGAGGTTGCGCGCGTCCGCCGGCACAGGGTCGTCGTACTCGCGCAGCACGCGCACGACGTTCCTCATCGCGGGGGTTTTCGCACGCTCGTCGAAACGCTCTTTCGCTCTCGGTGAAACGTCCTGGGCGTCCTGCGCAT
>DATHJM010000084.1:0-2847 GCA_035489775.1 Burkholderiales bacterium | reverse complement strand
CTTCCCGCGTCGCTGAATTCCGCGAAGGCGTCGCGAAGGCGATCGAGTATTCCAAAGCGCTCGGCTGCAAGCAGATGAACTGCCTAGCCGGTGTCTCACCACCGGACGCTGAAGGCTCGAAGCTGCGCGAGACTTATGTATCCAATCTCAGGTACGCCGCGGGCGAGCTGGCACGCCACGGCATGACCCTCCTCATCGAGCCCATCAACACGCAGACCATTCCCGGCTTCTATCTGAACAAGTCGGCCCAGGCCCTCGCGATCATGAACGAGGTCGGCGCCGCCAATCTCAAACTGCAGTACGACCTCTTCCACATGCAGACCATGGGAGACGATCTCGCCAGGACCATCGAGGCGAATCTCGCGAGGATCGGGCACATGCAGGTCGCCGATGTTCCCGGGCGGCACGAGCCCGGAACCGGAGTGATCGATTTTCCTCCTCTGTTCGATCTCATAGACCGGCTCGGCTACAAGGGCTGGATAGGCGCGGAATACGTGCCCAAAGGAAAAACCGCAGACAGCTTGGCGTGGGTGAGGAAATACTTGTAAGCTGCGCGGAGCGCGGGAGACAGGTACGTGAACATCGCGGTTACGGGCATCAATTTCATCCGCCAGGCGGAGGTCGCAGGGCGCCTGAAACGATTGCTGCCCGCGGAGGCCGTGCTGCACGCCGAGGAAGACACCCGCTCCTATGAATGCGACGGCCTTACCGCGTACCGGCAGTTGCCGATGGTGGTGGCGCTGCCCTCGAACGAAGAAGAGGTGCGGCAAGTTCTGAGTACCTGCCACGAACTGAAGGTGCCGGTGGTCGCGCGCGGCGCGGGCACCGGCCTTTCCGGCGGCGCGCTCCCCATGGGCGACGGCGTGCTGCTGTCGCTCGCGAAGATGCGGCGCATCCTCACGCTCGATCCGGCGGCGCGAACTGCGCGCGTTCAGCCCGGCGTCACCAATCTCGCGATCTCGGAAGCCGCGGCGCCCTACGGTCTTTTCTATGCGCCCGACCCCTCCTCGCAGATCGCCTGCTCCATCGGCGGCAACGTCGCCGAGAACTCGGGCGGGGTGCACTGCCTGAAATACGGCCTCACGCTGCACAACGTGCTGCGCGTGCGTGCGGTCACGATCGAGGGCGAGGTCGTCGAATTCGGCAGCGAGGCGCTCGATGCGCCCGGCCTCGATCTGCTTGCGCTCATGATCGGCTCCGAAGGCATGCTCGCCGTTGCGACCGAGATCACGGTGAAGCTATTGCCCCGCCCCGAGACGGCGCGGGTCATCCTCGCTTCGTTCGACGACGTCGAAAAAGCCGGCAACGCGGTGGCCGATGTCATGGCGTCCGGCGTCGTGCCTTCGGGCCTCGAAATGATGGACCGGCCGGCCGCGCGCGCGGTGGAGCAGTTCGTGCACGCCGGCTACGACCTCGAGGCGGCGGCGCTCCTTTTGTGCGAGGCGGATGGCACGCCCGGGGAAGTCGAGGAGGGCATCGCCGGCATGACCCAGGTGCTGCGGCGCGCGGGTGCGACCGCGATCCGCGTATCGAACTCCGAGGCGGAGCGCCAGAAGTTCTGGGCCGGGCGCAAGGCCGCATTTCCCGCGGTGGGCCGCATTTCCCCTGACTACTACTGCATGGACGGGACCATTCCGCGAAAGAAATTGGGCGAGATCCTGAACTTCATCGCCGGGATGGAGAAAAAATACGGCCTGCGTTGCCCCAACGTGTTTCACGCCGGCGACGGCAATCTGCACCCGCTGATTCTTTTCGACGCGAACGATCCCGACCAGCTCCAGCGCACCGAGCGCTTCGCGGGCGAGGTGCTGGAGAAATGCGTCGAGGTCGGCGGCACCATCACCGGCGAGCACGGCGTGGGCGTGGAGAAGATCGACCAGATGTGCGTGCAGTTCGCGCCGGCTGAGATCGAGCGCTTCCAGGGAGTGAAGCGCGCCTTCGATCCCCACGGCCTGCTCAATCCCGGCAAGAACATCCCGACCCTGCACCGCTGCGCGGAGTTCGGCCGCATGCGCGTGCGCGGCGGAAAGCTGCCGCATCCCGAGCTTCCGAGATTCTAGACGTGCACCTGGGCAAGAGGGTGCAAGCCCGTTCGTTCCTCTCGGCCTTGCTTCTGGGCAGTTGCCTGTGGCCCGGACCCGAAGCGCTCGCGATCGTGGACGAGATACAGGTCTACACCGACGATCTCGACGCGCGCGGCGAGAGCGGCCTGGAGCTCCACCTCAACACCTCGCCGAGCGGCAGAAGGACGCCCGACTACCCGGGCGACGTGCCGCCCAACCACGGAATACGGATCACGCCGGAATTTTCCTGGGGCCTCGGCAACGACTTCGACTGGGGGCTGTACCTGCCGACCGCGACCGACGCGCAGAGGACCTTCCATCTGGGAGGAGCCAAGCTGCGCGTGAAGTGGCTGCCGGTTCACGGCACGGAAGGCCGGGGAGGCTGGTATTTCGGGATTAACAACGAGCTCTCGGGGGTCACGAAGGCTTTCTCCGACTCGCGGTGGAACGACGAGGTGCGCTTCATCGGCGGCTACCGCGGCCCCGACTGGCTGATCGGGGTGAATCCCGTATTCGGGTGGGGGCTCTCACCCGGGTTTCGCGGCAGTCCCGATGTCTCGCTCGCCTGGAAAGCGGTGCACGATATCGGCGAAGGGTTTGCGCTCGGCGCCGAGTACTACAACGATATCGGCACGCTCGCGAACCGGCTGCCGCGCGACCAGCAGGACCGGACGCTCTATGCTGTGATGGAGGTCGAGCGCAAATCCTGGTCGCTCAATTTCGGTGTCGGCCACGGTCTGACGCCTGCAACGGACAACTGGACCGTCAAGGCCATCGTCGGGAT
>DATHJM010000083.1:0-7183 GCA_035489775.1 Burkholderiales bacterium | reverse complement strand
CTCGGTGAACGAGCAGGCGATGGAGAAAATGGCCAAGGCGCTCGGCTGCCCGGTCGAGAAACTCATGCTGCAGCCTTATCCGTCCTGACCGTCCTGGGACTGCCTCGCGTTCCTCGCGTCAAAGCGAAGTCTCCACGTTGTCGATCAGCCGGGTCGTTCCCAGTTTTGCGGCCCCGAGGATGACCAGCTCGCGGTCCGCGGGCGAGGGCGGCTGGAGGTCCGACTGCCTGCGGATCGCGACGTAATCCGGCTTCCAATTCCCCGAAAGTTTTTTCAAGGCCTGCGCTTCGAGCTTCGGGAAGTCGCGCCGGCCGGCGAGCAAGGCCTCGCGGACCTCCTTCAAGACCCGGAAGAGCCCCGGGGCCTCGCTGCGCTCGTCCGGCGACAGATAGGCGTTGCGCGTGCTGAGCGCGAGCCCGTCTTCGGCCCGCACCGTTTCCGCCGGGATGATCTCCACGGGGAGCGCGAGCTGCTTCACCATGTCTCGCAGCACCACGTACTGCTGGTAGTCCTTCTTTCCGAAGATCGCGGTGTGCGGGGAGACCATGTTGAAGAGCTTGAGCACCACCGTGGCAACGCCGCGGAAGTGCCCGGGCCGGAACGCGCCCTCGAGAATGTGCTGCAGGTCCGAGGGCTCGACCACGAAGGTCTGCGGCTCCGGATAGATCTCCGCCTCGGTCGGCGCGAACACGACGTCCACGCCCACGTCTTTCATCATTTCCGCATCGGCTTTGAGGGTGCGCGGGTAGCGCTCGAAGTCCTCCTTCGGTCCGAACTGGATGCGGTTGACGAATATGCTGACGACGGTGCACGCGGCACGATGCTTCGCCAGCCGCATCAGCTGGATGTGGCCCGCATGCAGGTTGCCCATGGTCGGAACGAAGACGTTGTCGGGCTCGCGCTGCAGCCGCTCGCGCAAGTCCCTCACCGAAGTGACGATGTCCACTAGAAACTGTGTTCTTCGGCGGGGAAGCTGCCGTCGCGGACAGCGCGCACGTAGCGCTCGGCCGCGTCGGCGATGCTGGAGGCTCCCTTCATGAAATTCCTCACGAAGCGCGCCTTCTTCCCGGGAAACACGTCGAGCATGTCGTGCAGCACCAGCACCTGCCCGGAGCACCCCGGGCCGGCGCCGATGCCGATGGTCGGGATCCGCAGGCGCTGCGTGACCTGCTCGCCGAGCTTGGCCGGTATCGCTTCGAGCACGATGAGGCCCGCACCCGCCGCCTCGAGCTCGACGGCCTCCTCGATCAGCTTGTGCTCGGCGTCCTCGCCCTTGCCCTGCACGCGGTAGCCGCCGAACTGGTGCACCGACTGCGGCGTGAGGCCGAGATGGCCGCACACCGGAACGCCGCGCTGGGTGAGAAAGCGCACCGATTCGGCGACTTCGGCGCCGCCCTCGAGCTTCACCATCTGGGCGCCCGCCGCCATCAATCCGGCCGCGCTGCGGAACGCCTGCTGCGGCGATTCCTGATAGCTGCCGAAGGGCATGTCGGTGATGAGGAAGCTGCGCTTGCTGCCGCGTGCGACGCAGTGCGTGTGGTAGGCCATGTCGGCGAGCGTAACCGGCAAGGTGGTCTCGTGTCCCTGCAGGACCATGCCGAGCGAGTCGCCGACCAGCAAACTGTCGAGGCCGGCCGCGTCGAGCATCGCCGCGAAACTCGCGTCGTAGCAGGTGAGCATGGCGATCTTCGTCCCATCTTCGCGAAGCTTGTGCAGCGCTCTGATGGTCAGTCGCGTCATCCTAGTCTCCCCAGTTGAAAAACTCGCGGTTGCCGCGCATCGCTCCCACGCGCTCGATGAGCAGGTCGAGGTCGCGATCCTGGCTCACGAAGTTGAGCTTTTCGGAATTCACGATCAGGACGGGACTCCCGCTGAAGTGATAGAAAAAACGGTTGTAGCTGTCCGCGAGCAGGGCGAGATACTCCCCGGTGATCGGCCGCTCGAATTCTACCGCGCGCCGGCGCACCCGCTCGTACAAAATCTCCGGCTGCGCCTGGAGGTAGATGACGAGATCGGGTTTCGGAGCCTGCAGGCTGAGCGAGTCGTATATCTGCTGATACAGATGCAGCTCGTCGCCCGAGAGCGTCAGCCTCGCGAACAGCGGGTCCTTCTCGAGGAGGAAATCGCAGACGGTCAGCCGGTTGAACAGGTCCATCTGCGCGAGTTCCCGCAACTGGCCGATCCGCTGGAAAAGGAAAAACAGCTGCGTCGGCAAAGCGAAGCGGGACATGTCCTGGTAGAAGCGCCGCAGAAACGGATTCTGCTCCGGACGCTCCAGGACCAGGGTCGCCTGCAGCCGGTCGGCCAGGCGCCTGGCGAGGCTCGTCTTGCCGACGCCGATCGGACCTTCGACGACCACGTAGTGATATTTCGAGAGCGTCACGGGGCTGGGGTTCGCGGAAAACGGCGCCCAATCATACAAGAGAGCGCCTGCGCGCGGCGCTACCGCCACAGATCGACTGCTTCGCCGCGCCCACGCAGCTCCTCGGCGCGTGCCTGGAGGAAGCGCTGGAAATTCGGCTCGCGCAGGTAGGCCCCGCTCGCGACGTATTCGAGCGAGCCCCAGAGGTGAAACGGCCGCAGGTAGGCTTCGATGCGGAACGCTTCCCTGCCGTCGGTGCCGAAGAAAACCACCGAAGGCGCATAGGACAGGCCGAGCGAGCGCGCCCAGTCTTCGGCCGGGAGCCGGTCTCCCGAAGGAGTCGTCACCGGAGTGCGCTCCCCGAACGCGAACCGCGCCACGTCGAACAGCTTCAGCGACTCGGCGATTCCCGCGCGGCGAAAGGCCTCGCGGTGCAGCTCGTCGCAGGCCGCGCAGGACGGCGTCTCGAAGAACACGGCGAGCGGCTTTGTGCCGCGCCGGCGCAGATCGTAAGGCGGTTTGAGGAAGAAGGGCTCGTCGTGCAGCTGCTCCCCGGCCGGCTCCCGGACTGCGCTGCGCAGGTACTCGGCGAGCGCGATTTTCCTTTCCCTGCGGCCTGCGACCCAGTCGAGGACCGCCTCGAAGCGGTGCGGCGGATAGTAGCCGTTCAGCCGCGCCACGATCGCGCCGCGCTCGTCGAGAAAGACCAGCGTCGGCGTGAACTGGATTTTCAGGAAAGCCGCGAGCCGCTTCTCGGAGTATTTCTTTCCGTCCGTCCAGGTCACCTCGCGGTCGCCCCAGATGTTGAGCGAAATCGCGAGGAAATTCTTTCGCGCCTTGTCGGCGATCGCCTTCTGGCTGAAGTTGGTCAGGATCAGTTCCTTGCAGTAGGGGCAGCCGTTCTGTTCGAAGAGAATCATGAGCCGCTTGCGCTCGCGCGCGGCCTGGGCCACGTCTTCCCGGAAATCGAGGAGAGTCTCGGTGAACCACGGCGGCAGGGCGACCGGCCCGGCGGCCGCGGCCCCCGAAGCGGAACCCGGCAGAAGGAAAAGGGAAAGAAGCAGCGCGGGGAGCTTCATCGGATTGCGTGCCTGCTCCCGGGTCAGCCCCGAAAGACGAAATACACCGCGCCCATGATACACAACGACGCCCAGAGGTAGTCGAGCTTGAGCGGCTGGTTCATGTAGAAGAGCGCGAACGGGACGAACACGACGAGCGTGATTGCTTCCTGGATGATCTTCAGTTGCGCCAGGCTGAACTGGGTGAAGCCGATGCGGTTCGCGGGGACCTGGAGCAGGTATTCGAACAAGGCCACACCCCAGGACACGAGCGCCGCGATGAACCAGGGCTTGGAGGAAAGCTCCTTGAGGTGCGCGTACCAGGCGAAGGTCATGAACACGTTCGAGAGGGCGAGCAGTCCGACGGTCTGTGCAAGGACGGTTGTGTTCATCGGCTAAGCGATCCTTTCTATTTTCTGATCCGGGCAAGCGGCGAGGAGCGTTTTGGCGCGGCCTTTGCCCGGGATCGCGATGTCCGGCGCGATTTCGGCGAGGGGCGCCAGCACGAAGGCGCGCTCGTGCATGCGAGGGTGGGGAACGATGAGCCCGGGCTCGGCGATCACGCGCTCGCCATAGAGCAGCAGGTCGAGATCGAGCGTGCGCGGCGCTCCGGGAAATTCGCGCCTTCGGCCGAAGCGCCTCTCCGCGGCGAGCAGCGCCTCGAGGAGGGCCCGCGCGACCAGCGTGGTTTCGATTTCGGCGACGGCATTGATGAAATCGGGTTGCGCGACCACACCCACCGGCGCGCTGCGGTAAAACGAAGACGCCGCGACGAGCCGCGTGCCGGGCAGCTCGGCGAGCGCGAGCAGGGCGCGGCGCAACTGGGCTTCGGGCTCTCCGAGGTTCGCGCCCAGCCCTATGAAGGCTTTCACCGCCGGGTTCTTCTCAGCCATCGGGAGTAAAGCGCCACGCGTCTTCGCCTCCGCGCAGAAGTAGCGGCGCAGCTCCCGGGCCGCTCCAGGAGGCGATGCGGGGAATCCAGTCCTCTCCGGTTGCGGCGGCCGCGTTCCCCGTGCCGCGCCAGCGTTCGCAGCGAACCGCCCCTGCGACGGGGTTTTTCCGGAACACGCACCAGTCGCTGCGATGCGCCACGCCCGTTGCGCCGGATTCCTCCACGCAGCCGACCAGGACCCTCTCGCAGTCCGCGAGCCAGCGCTGCGCCAGTTGCGGCAGCGAGGGCCAGGCGTCCGGGGCGAGATACAGGCAGGCCGCGCGCGTGACCGGATGCGAGCGCTGCGCGAGCAGCGCTCCCGCCAGATGCGGCTGCGTCGCGATGAACGCGAACGGCATCGCCGGCTCGCCGCGTCTCAGGTCTTCGTCGAGCGCGGCGCGTGTGGCGTCGAGCGCTCCAAGCTCGCTTGCCCACACGACCCCGAGCGGGCCGTCGCCGCCCGCGGCCTCGAGGCAGGCTTGCGCGCCGAGCAGGCAAAGCTGCGCGAAGCGGCCGGCGCGGCGCAGCTCGGCGGCGAAGCGCGCGCGCACCTGCGCCGGAAAGTCGTCCGGCGCGACGCGCAGTGCCGTCGGTGCGAGCAAATACACCGTCAGCCCGCCTTTTCCAGCTTTTCCAGCGCCAGGCTCATCACGCTTCCGCCGAACCCGGAAAGATTGAAAAGCACGCGGCGCAGCCCTTTAGCGTCGCCGCCCGAGGGCTCGAGGCCGAGCTCGTCGTCCGGCTTTGCAAATCCCCAGGTCGCGGGCACGCGCCCGCGCGCGAGGCTCGCGAGCAGCAGCGCGAGCTCCGCGGGACCGCTCGCCCCGAGAGTGTGGCCGAGCGCTCCCTTCAGCGACACCGCCTTCGGCGCGGGCGCGAACACTTCGCGCACCGCGTTCGCCTCGGCGAGATCCGCCATAGGCCCTCCGCCCGATTGCAGCTTGATCAGATCCACCGCGGCGCTCTCCCATTGCGCGCGCGCCATCGCGGCCCGCATCGTATTTGCAGCCGCCGTGCCGTCCGGCGCCGGGCCCGTGACGCTCGCCGCATCCATCCCGGTGGCGAGCGCGGCGATCCGCCAGGGGGCGGGTGCAGCGGACACGAGCACCGCGGCCAGCGCCTCGCCCAGCACCAGGCCGTCGCGCTCGCGGTCGCAGGGGCGCGCGGCCGTCGCCGAAAGCAGCTGAAGTCCGGCGAAGCCGGCGACGGTCAGACGATTGCGAAACTCCACACCCAGCACCAGCACATCGCGGAATTCGCCTTCTGCGACCCAGCCTAGCGCGATGTCGAGCGCGCTCAAGCCCGAGGTGCAGCTGGTGCTCACGGCCGCCACCGGGCCGTGCACGCCGAATTCTCTCGCGAGCCCGCGGGAAAACTCGAACGAGGGCTCGACCGCCGCCCAGCCGCCGTCGTCCCACGCGCCGACGGAAAAAGAGGACGAGCCGACGACGCAGGGCAGGCCGGCCCATTGCGAGGGCGCGAGCGCGGCCTCGCGCCGCAAGTCCCCTGCCACCGAGCGCGCGATGGCTTCGGTGCGTTTTCTCCAGTCCCTCCCTTCGACCGGAATCGCGAAATACGGCCAGGCCCCGCCGATCGCGTTTCGGGCAGGGGGCGCGGGCGTGCCCGCGAGCCGTTCGACGGCGGTCCCGAGATCCGGTCCGAGCGCGCTTGCGAGCGCGGTCGCGCGCACGAAAGTCCCGGTCATGCGCGCTTTTGCAGCAGGTAGTCCGCGAGACTTCCCACACAGGCGAGGATGCGCCGCGTGTCCTTGCTGTCGGCGAGGCGCACGCCGTAGCGCTTCTGCAGCGCCATGGAAACCTGCAGCGCGTCGAGCGAGTCGAGCGCGAGCCGGGTCCCCGTCCCGAAAATCGGCTCCTCCGGCGACAAGGCCGGCGCGGCGAGCGTTTTCTCGGTCGCCTCGAGGATAAGCGCCGTTAATTCGGCAATCATTGCATCACGGGGGATCATTGCGCTGAGGTGAGGACGCGGCGCCGGGCGTGCACCCACAGGGCGGCCGCCAGCAGTATCGCCGCAAGGCCAAGCAGCTTGACGCACGGTGCGGCGATATCGGCTGCGCCGCCCTGGCGAAGGATCACGGCGTGGAATCCGTCCAGCGCCCAGGCCATGGGCGAGATTTCGGAGAGCTTCTGCATCGCTTCCGGCATCACGAAACGCGGCACCATGATGCCGCCGACGGCTGCGGCGAGAATGTTGCCGACGCCGCCGATCACGGTCGCCTGCTCGAGCGTGCGCGAGCACACCGCGACGAGCAGTCCCCACCCGATGGCGGCAAAACTCGTGCACGCCGTCACCGCCGCGAGCAGGTCCCAGCGCCCGGGTAGCACGAGCGTCTCGCCGCCGAACCAGGGCACCAGCGTCCGGCCGGCGAGCAGCATCAGCACCGCCTGCGCGAGATTCACCACGAAATACGGTCCCACCTTGCCGAGCAGCAGCAGCGAAAACGGCACCTGCTGGCTCACCAGGCGCGCGAGCGTGCCCTCGCGCCGTTCCACGATGAAGAGCGAGGAGATCGGCATCACCACGAAGAACATCCCGAAGATGAGCCAGGCCGGGACGTTCTGCTGTACCGAAGAGGGACGTCCGGTCCCGCCGATCGTTTCAACGGAGAGCGCCGCCGCCCGCTTCAGATCGAACGCGTCCGAGTTGGCGGCGATTCCGGCCCGTCGCATCATCGCCGCTGCGCGCAGGCTCAGAACCTCACCGAGGACGCGCTGCTGGAAGGCGGCGAGCTGCGGTCCCGGCAGGGCCGGGTCGGCGAGCAGGCGCAGCGTCGGCGCCGTTCCGGTGGTGGACGGCTCGAAGATCCCCTGG
>DATHJM010000082.1:0-7097 GCA_035489775.1 Burkholderiales bacterium | reverse complement strand
AGTCCACGATCATGGCGTTCAGGCCGCCGGTCTCTGCGATCAGCGGCACGATGGGGCCTTCCCTGTCCGCGAGAGTGCGCTGAATGGCGCGAGCGGTATCGGTGGATCCGGTAAAGGCAATCCCAGCGACCCTCGGATCGGCAACGAGAGCTCGTCCGATCCCGCCGTTGCCGCACAGCAGATGAAAGACGCCTGGCGGGACCCCCGCTTTCAGAATGAGCTCGGCGATGCGGTACGCGGTGAGCGCCGCCTGCTCAGCCGGCTTCGCGACCACCGTGTTTCCGGCAACCAGAGCGGCCGCTACCTGTCCGGTGAAAATCGCGACCGGAAAGTTCCACGGGCTGATGCAGGCGAACACGCCCCGGCCGTGCAGCGTCAGAACGTTGCGCTCGCCGGCCGGGCCAGGCAGCTCCATCGGCCTGCCGAGCCCCTCGCGCGCCTGCTGCGCGTAATAGCGGCAGAAATCCACCGCCTCGCGAACGTCGGCCATGGCGTCGACAAGGGTTTTTCCCGCTTCCCAGACGCATAAGGCCATCAGCCCGGCCATATCGGCTTCCAGCAGATCGGAGAGCCGCTCCAGGGCCGCTGCGCGTTCGGGCACGCTTACTGCGGACCAGGCGGTCCGCGCCGCGTACGCGGCGTCGATTGCGGACCGCGCCGTGTCCAGCGTCGCATCGCTCACCTCGCCGATGGTGACGTCGGGCCGGGCGGGCGACACGGCCGGCCGCGCCGGACCCGGCCGGCGGACGCCGCTCACGAGAGATCCCGCCGTCCATGCGCGTCGCGCTTCGTCCACCGATTTCGCCCATGCAGCGAGCGTGGCGGAATCCCCGAGGTCATAGCCCTTTGCAATGCGCCGTTGCGGCATGTGCAGCTCCGTTGGTGAAGGAAGGTCCCGCGGGGACAGGCCCGCGTCGAGAAATGCGAAACCCGTCCGCAGAAGATCGTCGGGTCGTTTCGCGCGCGCCGCCTGGCGCACATAAGAAGCGCTCGCCGAGTTCTCGAGCAACCGGCGCACCAGATAGGCAAACAGCTCGCGCTTCTCGCCGACGGGTGCATACGTGCCTACCGGCAGATCCGGATGCATGGCGGCGAGCGTGCGGTACAGTCCCCGCCCCATTCCGTGAAGGCGCTGGCACTCGAACCGCGCAGGCGCAGCGGAGGCGCCGCCGAGGCGATCGGCAAGCGCGAGCACGCAAGCGAGCGTCACCGGGTTATGCGTGGCGAACTGCGGACGAACGCTGTCCAGTCCTGTGAGACGCCGGGCACAGGCGAGATAGGACAGGTCGGTGAGCCGCTTGTCCGTGAATACCGGATAGCGCTCCAGCCCCAGCTCCTGCGCCCGCTTGACCTCGGCGTCCCAATAGGCGCCTTTCACCAGCCGCACGGCGATCGGCATGCCGCCGCGCTTGCGGCGGCGACCGGCGATCTCCAACAATGCGTCCACGGTTTCCAGCGCGCGCGGCTGATAGGCCTGCACCGCAAGCCCCAGGCCTCCCCAGCTGTCCAGCGCCGGATCGGCCGACAAGGCCTCGAACAGATCGACTTGAAGCGACAACCTTTCCGACTCCTCGGCATCGATCGTGAGTCCGATACCCGCTGCAGCGGCCCGGCCGGAGATCTGTTTCAGGCGATCGAGCAACTCGCCGCGGACCTGCGCGTAGCTCGCTGCGTCGTAACGCGGGTGAATCGAGGACAGCTTTACGGAAATTTCGAGGCGTTCGCGCCAAATTGCGCCGCGCGCGCCGACCGCCTGCCCCATGGCGCGGATCGCGCCCATATAGCGCCGGAAATTGCGATCGGCATCCGCATCGGTGCGCGCGCCCTCCCCCAGCATGTCGAAGGAAAAGCGCGTTGCCGGCCCTGCGGACGCATCGCGCCCGGCGCGCCGCAGCGCCCCGGCGATGGTCTCCGCGTAGACGAATTGCCGGCCGATTGCATCCATTGCGAGCCCGGCGAACGGCAGCGCGGCCACGGCCTTCCAGCCGCGCAATGCGGGGACACGGTCCGCAAGCATTGCGGTCCGGGAAGGCCGATCGGGGATTCGCGGCAAAGCCTCGGCGAGCCGGAACAGCGATTCGCCCGCCGGCGATTCAGGCGGAAATATCGCGAAGGCGCGCTGCACGTCGAACAGCGGCGCGCGCGAGTCCAGTGTCGCTTCCACCAGCGTGCGTGCAAGCGATTCGGCCCGCGCTCGCCACGCCCCGGTTTCGCCCAGGGCAGCGCGAAGAGCGCGGCTGTCGGCCGCCGCCGCGTCGAGTGCGACCTCGCGGGACCGCGATTGCTCCGTCGCCATGCAGGAAGGTCCGCTGAGCCTGCCGGATCGGCCGGCGCGTGTCGTCTAGCGCCCGCGCCAGTCGGGCTTGCGTTTCTGGATGAAGGCGTCGATCCCTTCGGCGGCATCTTCGAGCATCATGTTTCGGGCCATGCCCTCGGACGCAAGGGAATAAGCGTCCGCCAGACCTTTCTCCGCCTGGTCGTAAAAAAATTTCTTTCCCATGCCCACCACGGCGCCGCTGTGCGCGGCGATCTTGCGGGCGAGCTTGTCCACCTCGGCATCGAGCTCGTCAAGCGGCGCGACCCGGTTCACCATGCCCCAGGAAAGCGCGGTCTTCGCGTCGATCAGATCGCCGGTAAAGAGCATCTCCAGGGCGTGCTTGCGCGCCAGGTTGCGCGCGACACCGACTCCCGGCGTAGTGCAGAAAATCCCGCTCTTGACACCCGGCAGAGCGAATTGCGCTACCTCGCTCGCCACCGCCAGATCGCACATCGACACCAGCTGGCAGCCGGCGGCGACCGCGACGCCTTGCACGCGCGCGATCACGGGTTGAGGCAGCCGCACGAGCGACATCATCAGCTCGCTGCACCGGTCGAACAGCGCTTTCTGCCAGGCCTTGCCGGGATGCGAGCGCATCTCGCGAAGGTCGTGCCCCGCGCAGAAGTGCTTGCCCGCGCCGGCGAGCACGACCACTTTCGCGGCGCCATCCTGCGCGAGCCGGTCGAGCTCGGCCTGGAGCGCGGAGAGCATTGCGGTTGACAGGGGATTCATCCGGTCGCCGCGGTTCAGTGTAAGCGTGGCGACGCCATGTGTGTCCTCGCGCAGCACGTAAGGCGCTTCGACTTCGGTTTTCGCTGGTGCGTTCATGGCCGACTCCCTTACTCGATCGCCTGCGCGGATCTCGCCTGCTGCCGCAGGAGGAATTTCTGGATCTTGCCCGTCGAGGTCTTCGGCAGCACGCCGAACACCACGTGGCGCGGCGCCTTGAAGGCCGCGAGGTTCGCGCGGCAGTGGTCGATGATCTCCCTTTCCGTGACTTTGGCGCCTGCCTTCAGCTCGACGAAGGCGCACGGCGTTTCGCCCCACTTGGGGTCGGGCTTCGCGACCACTGCCGCCGCGAGCACGGCCGGGTGCCGGTAAAGCACGTCCTCGACCTCGAGCGACGAGATGTTCTCGCCGCCGGAGATGATGATGTCCTTGGCGCGGTCCTTGATCTTGAGGTAGCCGTCGGGCTGCATCACCGCGAGGTCGCCCGAGCGGAACCAGCCGCCCGCAAAGGCGTCTTCGGTCGCCTTGGGGTTCTTCAGGTAGCCCTTCATGGTGATGTTTCCGCGGAACATGATCTCGCCCATTGTCTCGCCGTCCCTGGGAACCGGCTGCATGGTCTGCGGATCCATCACCGTCAGGCCCTCTTCCATGAGGTAGCGGACTCCCTGGCGGCCGTTGCGCTCGGTGCGCCTGCCGATATCGAGGTTCTTCCACTCTTCTTGCTTCGCGCACACGGTGGCCGGTCCGTAGACTTCGGTGAGACCGTACACGTGGGTGAGTTCCCAGCCCATGCGTTCCATGCCCTCGATCATGGCCGCGGGCGGCGCGGCGGCCGCGACCATCGCATGCACCCTGTGCGCAATGCCCTCGCGCAGCGCAGGGTCTGCGTTGATCAGCGTCGAATGCACGATCGGCGCGCCGCAATAGTGCGTCACGCCGTGCTTCCGCATCGCATCGAAAACGAGCTTGGCGTCGACCTTGCGCAGGCAGACATTCGTGCCCGCATTGGCGGCCATGGTCCAGGGGAAGCACCAGCCGTTGCAGTGGAACATCGGCAGCGTCCACAAGTACACGGCATGCTGCGGCATGCCCCAGGTCACGATGTTGCAAATCGCATTCAGATACGCGCCCCGGTGATGGTAGACCACGCCCTTGGGATTGCCGGTGGTGCCCGACGTGTAGTTGAGCGAAATGGCGTTCCATTCATCGGCAGGCGGATTCCATGCATATTCCGGATCGCCCCCCGCGATGAAGCCTTCGTATTCAGCTGAGCCGATGCGCTCGCCCGCCCCCGAGTATTCGGGATCGTCCACGTTGATCACGAACGGTTTCGCCTTGAGGGCCGCGAGCGCCCCCCCGACGGTGCCCGAGAACTCGCGGTCGGTGATCAGGACCTTGGCCCCGCCGTGCTCGAGCATGAAGGCGATCGCTTGCGCGTCGAGGCGGGTGTTCAGCGTGTTGAGGACCGCGCCCGCCATGGGCACTCCGAAGTGGCACTCGAGCATTTCCGGGGTATTCGCGAGCATCGCCGCGACCGTGTCGCCGGCGCCCATCCCCCGGCGCGCGAGCGCGGAAGCGAGCTGCCGGCAACGCGCATAAGTCTGTGCCCACGTGGCGCGGCGCGCCCCGTGGATGACGGCGGTGCGGTCCGGATAGACGTAAGCGGCGCGCTCGATGAATCCCAGCGGCGTCAGGGGCGCGTAGTTGGCCGGGTTCCTGTCGAGATCGAGCTCGTAAGGATTCGCCTTGTCTGCGCTTGACATCGCCGATCGCCCCCGGGAGCTTGCGCCGCTCATTTTCGCACGGCCGATCAACGTGCTTCCACGGCGAGCTCGAAGCGGCGCCATACGCACCGGGTCCTGTTCTCGCCTTCGATATCCGCGAGGAGCTGCGCGTGATCGGCGAGCTCATCGGCGCTCGGCTGGATCACGATGAGCCGCGGGCGTTCACCGTGCGGCGTCGCCGTTCCCGGAGCCTGACTCGGACGATCGAGCTCGATCGCAAGGCTGTCCTGGCCACGCGTCAAAGCCAGATAGACCTCCGCCAGGAGCGCCGCGTCGAGCAGCGCACCGTGGAGCGTGCGATGGGCGTGATCGACCTGATAGCGCTCGCACAGGGCGTCGAGGGAGTTCTTCTTTCCCGGGTGCAGCTCGCGCGCAAGTTTCAGCGAATCGACGATGCCCGAGCAGTGCGCTTCGATCGGCGGAAGCCCGAGCCTCGCCAGCTCGAGATTCAGGAATTCGACGTCGAAAGCCGCGTTGTGGATCACCAGCTCCGCGCCTTGAATGTAGTCGAGGAACTCCGCCGCGATTTCGCGAAACCTGGGCTTGTCCTGGAGGAATTCGTTGGTGATGCCGTGGACTTTGAGCGCACCCATTTCGCTTTCGCGCTCGGGGTTGACGTAGCGGTGGAAGTGGTTCTCGGTAACCCGCCGGTTCAGCACCTCGATGCAGCCCAATTCGACGATCCGGTCGCCGAGACCCGCATTGAGGCCTGTGGTTTCGGTGTCCAGGACGACTCTTCGCATCGGCGGTCCAGCCTCTCCGGCCGCAACCCGCGGCCTGCCCGGTGAGAGTAGCGTTCCCGCCGAAATAAATCAAAGGTTTCGCGGAGTCCCGTCCTTGCCGCCGCGGCGGTGGCTGGTAACGTGAGCGGAGATCAACCCGCGAGCGACGCGGCGCACCAGCGAACGCCTGGTGTCGAGCAGCCACAGTCGCGTCAGGCCGATCACGAAACTGCACGTTTCAAGCGCGGCCATCGCCGGACGCAGTCCGGCCCGCAGCTGTCCGGCGCGCCGCGCCCGCCCGTAGGCCTGCGTGAGCTTGGAGACGAGCTCGGAACAACGCAGGCGCTGCAGCGCGAGCTCGCGCTCGAACTCGCCGACGTATTCGCATTTGAAGCCCATGATCTGGAACGTCTGGCGCGCCGCCGCGTCGCTTTCGAGCGCTTCCAGAATGCCGCGCAAGAAGCGCTCGACCCCCGCCAGGGGATCGGACCCGGCATCGCGCATCAGGGCAAGATCGATCTGGTCGATCATGGGCACGCCCACCTGCTCGCGCATGGCGAAGAACAGTTCGGCCTTGTCGGCGAAATGCCAGTAGATTGCCCCGCGCGTGACGCCGGCCGCGGCGGCGATTTCCTCGAACGTCGTACGGGTCACTCCCTGGCGGGCGAAAACCTTGCGCGCCGCGGACAGGATGCCCTGCCGGGTGCGCTCGGATTCCTGTTTGGTTCTACGCAAGCCGGAGGCGCAGCGTCGTTGACATACATTCGTGATTGTATATTACAATCACCGGCTCGAATCACACTCCAGAAGAAAAGATCCCCTGCATGGCGTTCGCTAGCGCTCGGCCGGAGTCGCCCGGCGGTTACAGCCTTTACCCATCGTTTACGGCGCTGGCGGCATTGCTCGTGGCAGTCTTGCTCGCCGCGTGCGAGCAAGGCGGGGCGAATACCCCCGCCTCCAATCCGGCTGCGGCCGGGATCCCGGCCAAGGTGCTCCAGGTGGCGCCGCAACGCGTGGCCATCGTTCTCGAGGCCGTGGGCCAGGTGCAGGGCTCCAAGGAAGTCGAGGTGCGGGCACGCGTTTCCGGAATCCTGCTCAAGCGCCTCTACAACGAAGGGGATTTCGTGCGTGAGGGCAGCTCCCTCTTCCAGATCGATCCCGTCCCCTACCAGATCGCCCTCGCCCAGGCCAACGCGCAGATGGCGCAGGAGCGTGCTCGCCAGGAACAGACACGGCGCGAGGCTGCGCGGCTCAAGAAGCTCGCCGAAGAAAAAGCGATCAGCCAGAAGGAATTTGACGATGCGACCTCGGCGCAAAAGCTGTCGGACGCGACGCTCCAGTCCGCGGAGGCGAACCTGCATCAGGCCGAGCTCAACCTGTCCTATACGCTCGTCACCGCGCCGGTCTCCGGTGTCGCGGGACGCATGGCCCGGTCCGAGGGCAGCCTGGTGACGGCGGGACAGGACAGCAGCCTGCTCACGACGATCAACCAGGTGAATCCGATCTGGATACGGTTCAGCCTTTCGGGATCGGACCTCGCCAAGC
>DATHJM010000081.1:0-3661 GCA_035489775.1 Burkholderiales bacterium | reverse complement strand
GTATTTTTCGGGAGCGCAGGCTTTGGCCTCGACCCGCAATCTGTCGCCGCTGCCGATTCTCGGAATTCCTGGCTGGGGCCCGTCCAACGGCTCCGAGGAATATTACGACGACGCCTCGCAATTCCGGCCCGGTCGCTCGGGGGCAGGGTAAAACCGGGGACAGACCCCGGTTTTACGGAAACGCCGGAATCGTGGGCTCGATGCCGTGCGCCATCGCCTCCGGATGTCGGCGGCTGACCAGTTCCCGCAGCTCTTCGACTCGCGACGTCGGAATGTCCACCATCAGCAAGATTTTGCCGGCGTCGATGTCCTTCTGGAAAGGCTTCAGCCGCGTGTTCGGCACCGACATCGCCACGAGGCTCGCCGCCCAGGCGCCGAAGACAGCGCCGATAGCGGTGCCGATCAGCACCGTCACAAGCTGCAGCGTGACTCCGTCGGGCGGCGTTAAGTAGATGTAGATGCCGATCAGGAACCCGCCAAGTCCGCCGATCACGAATCCCAGCTCGGCGCCATGCACTGCGTCGGACTTCTGCAGATAATTCGCTTCATGCAACTGGCCCAGGGACATTCCCCGCTTGGCGAGGAAATGCATGTGCGCATCTTCGACCCGCGCGAGCAACAAATCGTTGGCTGTCTGGATGGCGCTGCCCAGGTCGGGCAACAGGAAGTACATTCTGCGTCGCATGCCGCATCTCCTCTCGTAACACCCCCGATCGTTCTTACGCCGCGACACTCCCGAAGTCAAGCCGCGGGTGTCGCGATGCGGTAAAATCGCCACCGAAGCTGGCCAGACAGTCGCTGGCAAATGTTTCAGCTGCCAGAGGAAAGTCCGGGCTCCATAGAGCAGGGTGCTGGGTAACGCCCAGGCGCCGCAAGGCGACGAAGAGGGCCACAGAGACGAGCCGGTTCAGTCCGGAGTGAAACGCGGCAACCTCCACCCGGAGCAACATCAAATAGGCGGACCGTGACGTTGCTCGCCGAGTCCGCGGGTAGATGGCTCGAGCCTCGGGGTAACCCGGGGCCTAGAGGAATGACTGTCCACGACAGAACCCGGCTTATCGGCCAGCTTCACTTCTTTCTTCAGCGCGCGGCGCGCTGAACCCACTCCGTAATCGCCGCGACGATCTCCGGCGCTTCGCCGAGCGCAGGCGCCACGCGGAACTCGGTCTTCGCGTGGCGCTTCCGGATCTTCGCCATCATCGCCGGCAGCTCGCGTTTCAGATGCGCGCCTTGCGCAAGGAAAAGCGGCACGACGATCACCGTGTCGATTCCCCTGTCGGCGAGTCGCGCGGACGCCTCTTCCAGCGAGGGCCGCATGAATTCAAGGAAGGCGAGCTCGACTTGCGTGCCGGCCGCGCGCAGCCGGTCGCGGATGCTCTCGAACGGCTGCGCCCATTCGGGCTCGCGCGCGCCGTGGGCGAAAAGAATGACAGCGCTTGAAGGCATGAAAACCGAGCTTAACGGCGTGCGGTTCCGCGGTCAAAGCGGATTGTTCGACGGGGAGCGCCGAACCCGCGGCAGCAGGCTCGCAAGCTCCGCGCCGTGAATCAGCCGGATTTTCCTCTCGAGCGCGAACGCGCGCGCGCCGTCGGTAATTTCGCCCGTGGCGACATAGATGCACTCGTGTGCCTCGCGCGCGCGCTTGGCGTCATGCAGGTCGCGCAGCGGATCGACGCCGGTGCGCGCGGCCTTCCAGCGCTTGCAACCGACCAGCGAGATCCGTCCCGCCTTGGCGAGCTCGAAGTCAGCCGCGGCGCTGGTGACGCGCATCACGATGTAGCCGTCATGGCGGAAGGCGTCCGCCAGCGCGCTGGAAAAATCCCCCCACGACATTGCGCGAACCGCCTCGAGGGTATTGGCGACCCGCGCGGCGCTCGGTGCGCGAAGCTGCCGCCACCCGGCGACGCCCCCGATCACGATGAACGGCAGCGCGGCGAAGAAAGCATAGATGGCAAAGGCGTCGGACATCATCAACCTTCCCGTGCCGACGATCCCCGCGCCCAGGGCGATGCTTATCCACCAGGGCGAGCGCAGCAGGATTGCGAACAGAGAATTCTCGGACACCTTAAACTTCATTTCCCGCCCCGCAACGGCGATGCCGCCGCAACCCGGCAGTATAGGCTTTGCCCTATCCGTTCCGGACCCCCTGGGTCCCGCGGCCCCGCCGATTGCGCGGGCCTCGGAAACATGGGCGATAATGCTGCCATGGACGCACCGCAGCAGCCCGTTTCCCCCCGCCAGCGCCTGCAGGAGCTGCTCGCGATACCGGAGGGGCAGCGAACCGAGGCCCAATGGGACGAGATCAACGAGCTTGAAATCAAGCTCGCTTCCAGCAATCGACAGCAGGCCCCGGAGCAGGGAGCCCGCGGGAACGTCCCCGCGAACTCCGGTCATCCCAGGCCCGGCGGCAACCCGCACGGCAAGAAGCGCGGCGGGTTCGACAAATCCCGGCGCCGGCGCTAGACCTTTTCTGTCAGCCGGCCCCAGTCGGATAGGGAGCCGCTTTTCGATACGAACCGGCTGTTCCCATGCAAGCCATCATTTCCGTCGCGAACCTCTCGAAAACCTACGCCTCGGGTCTCCAGGCGCTCAAGAACATCAACCTGGACATCCGCCGCGGAGAGATCTTCGCGCTGCTGGGTCCCAACGGGGCGGGGAAGACGACGCTGATCGGCGTCATCTGCGGGATCGTAAATCCTAGCGAGGGCGGCATCCGGGTGGACGGTCACGACATCGTCGCCGACTACCGCGCCGCCCGCTCCATGATCGGCCTCGTACCGCAGGAACTGACCACCGATGCCTTCGAATCGGTGTGGAACACCGTGTCCTTCAGCCGCGGGCTTTTCGGCAAGCCGGCCAACCCCGCGCACATCGAAAAGGTGCTGAAGGACCTGTCCCTGTGGGCGAGGAAGGACAGCAAGGTCATGACCCTTTCGGGCGGAATGAAGCGGCGGCTGCTCATCGCCAAGGCGCTGTCGCACGAGCCGCGGATCCTGTTTCTCGACGAGCCGACCGCGGGCGTCGACGTCGAACTGAGGCGCGACATGTGGAAGCTGGTGCGCTCGCTCCAGGCCGACGGCGTGACCATCATCCTGACCACCCACTACATCGACGAGGCCGAAGAGATGGCCGAACGGATCGGGGTGATCAACAAGGGCGAGATCATCCTGGTGGAAGACAAGGCCGAGCTGATGCGCAAGCTCGGCAGGAAACAGTTGACGCTGCAGCTCGAGAAAACTCTGGAGCGCGTCCCGCCCGGGCTCTCCGCCTACAAGCTGGCGCTGGCGGGCAATGGCAGCGAATTGATCTATACCTACGATGCGCACGCCGATCGGGCCGGCATCGCGGCGCTGCTGAAGGACCTGACCGAGGCGGACATCCGGTTCAAGGACCTGCATACCACGCAAAGCTCGCTCGAGGACATCTTCGTCACCTTGGTGAGCGACAGAAAATGAGCGCCATGAACGTTTACGCGATACGCGCGATCTACAAATTCGAGATGTCGCGCACCAGACGCACGCTGATGCAGAGCATCATCGCCCCGGTGATTTCGACGGCCTTGTACTTCGTCGTCTTCGGCGCGGCGATCGGCGGGCGAATACCCGAGGTAGAGGGCGTCAGCTACGGCGCCTTCATCGTGCCGGGCCTGGTCATGCTCTCG
>DATHJM010000080.1:0-3544 GCA_035489775.1 Burkholderiales bacterium | reverse complement strand
AATAGCGCGGCGATACTACCGTAGACCCAACCAGCCATTCGAAATAACCGGACAGGAGTCATTGCAATGGCTAACTAGTAATGAACGTCACTCGTGCCATCGTAAAACCATATATCGGCATATGCAAACATCTACCGGTATATAGCACCATATGCCGCTATATATTCGGGTTTCGCTTTGTCCCGGAGGGTTCTTCGACGACCCGACCGTGCAGGCCCAGCGTGCGGACTGCTTCCCAGGAAACTTCCCACAGTCGTTGGCGCGGTCTTCAGATGCCGCCGGCGTGCTTGACGGCCGCGCGCAGTTCGGTCTCGTTCCAGCCGACGCGGACACCGACGAGGTCGTGATCGTTGCGGCGCGGTTTGCGCGCGCGGCCCGCCCACGCGATGTCCTGAACGATCAGTTCCGCTGTCTTGACACGTCTTCCGGTCGCCTTGTCGTATCGATAGCGGACGCAAACCAGCCGCTCTCCGTATCGCGCCAGCAGTTGTTTCGTGCCTGCCGCCCCGGGACGCAGTGTCAACCGAATTTCCATCGGACCCTCTCCTGGTCTTGAACGCGCGAGGCGGAGGGGCGTGCACAGGCTGCGGGCCCGGCGGTTTCTTGCTTTATCATACGGCCTCTCTCCAGGATCCCGAATTGAAAGCCGCTCCCTTCGAATACGCCCGCGCCGCCTCGCTCGCCGAAGCGTGCGCATTGCTCGCAACGCACGGCGACTCGGCGAAGCTCCTCGCCGGCGGCCAGAGCCTCGTGCCGATGATGGCGATGCGCCTTGTGCGTCCGGCGTGGCTCGTGGACATCAGCGAAATCTCCGCTCTGAAATTCGTGAAGGTCGAAAAGGACGCCGTGCGCATTGGGGCGTGCACGCGGCAATGCATCGTGGAACGCGACGATGCGATCGCCGCGCGCGTGCCGCTCCTTCGCCAGGCGCTCGCCTGGGTGGGACACGTGCAGACGCGGAACCGCGGCACGGTGGGCGGCAGCCTCGTGCACGCCGATCCGTGCGCCGAGCTGCCGCTCGTCGCGCAGGTGCTGGGAGCGCGCATGCTGCTGCGCTCAGGCAGCGGCACGCGCATGCTCGAAGCCGAGAAGTTCTTCGCCGGTCCGATGGCGACGAACGTCCGGCCGGGCGAGTGCCTCGAGGAAATTCATTGGCCGGCTTGGTCCTGGCGGCACACGGGTTCCGCTTTCACCGAGATTTCCGTGCGCCACGGCGATTTCGCGATGGTCGCAGCCGCCGCCCAGATCGCGATCGACGGCGACGGGCGCTGCGTGCGCGCGGCATTCGGGCTGGGCGGAGCCGGCGGAACGCCGCTCGCGTTTCCGAAGATCGCGGCACGCCTGGTAGGCACCAGGCTCGACGACGCAGTCGTGAAGGACGCAGCCCATGCCGCGGCAACCGAAACGCAGCCCGGCGGCGATCTGCACGCGAGCGTGGAATACCGGCGGCATCTCGCGGGCGTGCTCGCGGCGCGGGCGCTGCGCGAAGCGCGAGAGAGGGCGAGAGGCCCGTGAGCGAGGCGCTGTATACGATCGAGGTGGAGGTGAACGGCAAGCGGCGTTCGGGGCAGGTGCCGGCGCGCCTGTCGCTGGTGGACTGGCTGCGCGAAGACCTTTACCTCACCGGCACGCACATCGGCTGCGAGCACGGCATCTGCGGCGCGTGCTCGGTGATGCTCGACGGAGAGCCGGTGCGTTCTTGCCTGATGTACGCCGTGCAGGCGAACGGCCACCGCGTCACCACCGTCGAAGGTCTCGCGGCGCCCGACGGCTCGATGAGCGTGCTGCAGGACAGCTTCTGCGAGACGCACGGCCTGCAGTGCGGCTATTGCACGCCGGGCATGCTCATCGCTTCGCAAGGCCTGCTGAATTCGAATCCGAACCCGACCGAGGAGCAGATCAGGGACGCCATCGGCGGCAACCTGTGCCGCTGCACCGGCTACCAGCAGATCGTCGAGGCGGTGCAGCTCGCCGCCGAGCGCATGGCGAAGGAAGCGAAATGAGCGCTCTCGGCGCAACCACCCCGGATTTCCCCTCCTTGGATAAGGAGGGGTGGCGCGAAGCGCCGGGGTGGTTTGAGCGGTGCACCCGACCACCCCGCCGCCTGCGGCGGCACCCCTCCTCGATGAGGAGGGGAAAACTCCGCGCGCCATGACGAGCTTCCGCTACATCGGCGCAAAGCGAAGGGCGAAGGAGCATCCGCGCTTCGTCTCCGGCCGCGGACGCTTCGTCGCCGATATCGCGCTCCCCGGGATGAAGCACGTGGCGCTGGTCGCATCGCCCCACGCGAGCGCGCGCATCGTTTCGATCGACACCAGGGCGGCGCTCGCCGCGCCCGGCGTGCTGTACGTTCTCACGGGGGAGGAATTCTGCGCGAACACCGATTCGCTCGCCATCGGGGTGGACGCGCCCAAGGTGACGCGCTTCGCGCTCGCGAGGGGCGTGGTTCGCTACGCCGGCGAATGGGTCGCGGCGGTCGTGGCCGATTCTCGCGCGCTCGCCGAGGACGCGGCGGAATTGGTCGAGGTCGGGTACGAAACGCTGCCGCACGTCATCGAATCCGAGCAAGCGCTGAAGGCCGGTGCTCCGCTGGTGCATCCGGCGCACGGCTCGAACGTGCTCTATCACCGCAAGTTCGTATGGGGCGCGGTCGAGGAGGCGTTCGCGAACGCCGAGCACAAGCTCTCGTTCCGCGCAGTCTGGGGCCGCAGCGCCACCGTGCCGATCGAAACCTTCGGCGTTGCCGCGCAATGGGACGCGGGGACGGGAATCCTCGACATCTGGGCCTCGATCCAGATGCCCAAGTTTCCCGACCAGGCGGCGCGCGCGCTGCGCCTTCCCGGCAACGCCGTGCGCGTGCATCACGACGTCGACGTCGGCGGCAGCTACGGAGTAAAGCGCGGCATCAAGCACGCGGTCCTCGTCGGCTATCTCGCGAAAAAGCTCGGCGCGGCGGTGCGCCTCATCGAGGATCGCCTCGAGAACCTGCGCGGCGGTGACATGCAGGGGCCCGACCGCTTCTTCGACATGCAGGTGGCGTTCGACGGGAACGGCGCGATCCGCGCGATGAAAATCCGCGCGGTGGACGACGTCGGCGCCTACGCGGGGCGCTCGCCTTTCCAGCTCGGCAAGCCGGTCACCGCGATCTGCGGGCCGTACGCGATCGACGCGATCGAATACGAGCCGACCTCGGTCATGACGAACAAGACTCCGCAGGAGGCGGTGCGCGGATTCGGCCAGTCGCCGACCAACTTCGCGATCGAGCGTGCGATCGACCGCGTCGCGCGCCATCTCGGCATGGACCCGATCGAGCTGCGAAAGAAGAATTTCATCCGCAAAGAGCAGTTCCCCTACACCATCCCGAGCGGGTCGACCTACGACTCGGGCGACTACCACGCTGTGCTCGACAAGACTCTGGCGGCGATCGACTACGCCTCGCTCGTGCGCGCGCGGGACGAAGCACGGCGCTCGGGGCGCCTCGCCGGAATCGGCATCTCGAGTTGTCTCGAGCCCTCCGGCGGCAACTCGGCATTCGAAGTTCTGA
>DATHJM010000079.1:0-2354 GCA_035489775.1 Burkholderiales bacterium | reverse complement strand
CCTTCGAAAAGTACGCCAGCGCCGCGCTCTCGCTCTTGACTCCGTCCTCCGCGGCGCGCGCCCTCGCCGCCGGCGCGCCCAACATCGAGCGCACCGACCGCCTGGTGCAAGCCATCGCCGCGCAGAAAGGCATGCGCCTGGCCGAGGTCGATCAGACCGTCGCGCTGGTCGACGGGTGGCTGGAGAAAAACAGGAAGAAAGCGGCCTGAGACGGTCGTGAACCACTTTTTCACCAAAGGAGAGCAGCAGAGTCCACCGGAATAAACGGAAATACGTCACACGGATCGCAGCATCGCTAAGCGGCCTGGACTACCGCGGGGCGATAATACGTGCGACGTTCCTACCTAAGATAGCGTGACCAAAAAAGGGGAGGCCACTACATCGAGGGCGCACGCAATGTCACGACACGCAACCGCGCTGGATTCCTTCCAACATATCCGCGCCGTCCTTTTCGCCGTCGCACTGGCCTTTCTGGCCGGCGGCTGTTCCAAGCCGGACAACCCGCAAACCCCGCAGGGGAGCGGGGTCGATCTTTCAAGCGTGCCACCGTCGGAATATCCCCTGCCGACCCCCACGGACGCGGCGCGTTTTCTCAATCAGGCCTCTTTCGGCGCGAGCGCGGCCGAGGTCAGCAAAGTCCAGACCTACGGCTACAGCGCCTGGCTGGAGGACCAATTCTTCATGCCGGGTGGCTCGCACGAGGCGTACATCAACGCCGTCAACGCGAGCCTCCCCGCCGGCCAGACGCTGAACGACGGCCACGTGATGAACACGTTCTGGAGGGAGGCCGCAACGGGTCAGGACCAATTGCGCCGGCGGGTGGCGTTCGCGCTGTCGCAGATCTACGTGATCTCCCTGCAGGACGGGACCGTCGCCGAATTCCGGCGCGGCGTCGCCTCGTATCTCGACATGCTCGGCCGGAACGCTTTCGGAAATTACCGCCAGCTGCTCGAGGACGTCACGCTTCATCCGATGATGGGTCTCTACCTTTCGCACCTGCGCAACCAGAAGGAGGATCCGGCCCGCAATCGCGTGCCCGACCAGAACTACGCTCGCGAGGTCATGCAGCTTCTTTCGATCGGTCTCTACGAGTTGAACCCGGACGGCACGCTGAAGCTCGCGAGCGGGCTGCCGGTCGAGACATACGACAACAACGACATCGTCGGCCTCTCGCGCGTATTCACCGGATTCAGCTGGGCGGGCCCGGACAAGTCCGACACCCGCTTTTTCGGCGGTGGCACACAGGATCCGAACCGCGAAGTGCTCGCTATGCAGAGCTACCCGCGCTTCCACTCGACCTCGGAGAAGCGCTTTCTGACGGCGGTGATCCCCGCGGGCGGGACCGCCGATCCGGACGGCGACCTGCGCGTCGCGCTGGATGAGCTCGCGAGCCATCCGAACGTCGGCCCGTTCATCGGGCGGCAGCTCATCCAGCGCCTCGTGACCAGCAACCCAACTCCGGCATACGTGGCACGCGTCGCCCAGGTGTTCGACGCGGGGCGCTTCACCTCGGGCATGTGGAGCGCCGGCACCGGCCGCCGGGGGGATTTGCGCGCCACGGTCGCTGCGATCCTGCTGGACCGCGAAGCGCGCACCGCAGTGCGGCTCGCCGACCCGGCCTTCGGCAAGATTCGCGAGCCCATTCTCAGGGTGGCGCACTGGATGCGCGCTTTCAACGTGCGCTCCGCTTCGGGCAATTTCCTGCTCGGCGTCACCGACGATCCAGCCACGTCGCTCGGCCAGTCTGCGATGCGCTCGCCCTCGGTGTTCAACTTCTACCGGCCGGGCTACGTGCCGCCGAATACCGCCATCGCGACGGCCGGACTGGTCGCCCCCGAGCTGCAGATCATCCACGAGACCTCGGTGGTCGGCTACGCCAACTTCATGCGCTCGGCGGTCCAGAACGGCCTCGGGTCGGGCAGCCCGCGCGACATCCAGCCGGACTACACCGCCGAGCTCGCGCTCGCCGACGACGCCGACCGGCTGATCGATCGCGTCGACCTGCTCCTCACCGCCGGGAGGATGAGCGCGGACACGAGAGTGTTGACCCGCAACGCGGTCAACTCGATCGCGATGCCCGCCACCAACCAGACGGCCGCCCGGCAGAACCGCGTGAACCTCGCGGTGCTCTTCACCCTGTCGTCGTCGGACTACCTCGTGCAGAAATGACCCTCGGAGCTTGCCCATGACTACGCGCGCCTCCCGCCGCCGGTTCCTCAAGACCGCCTCCCTCATGTCCATTGCGGGCGCGGCCAGTCCGTTTGCGCTCAACCTCGCCTCGATCGGCGCAGCCTCGGCGCAGTCCGCCCCGGGCTACCGGGCGGTCGTGTGCCTGTTCCTGCTCGGCGGAAACG
>DATHJM010000078.1:0-2112 GCA_035489775.1 Burkholderiales bacterium | reverse complement strand
AACCTCGCAATTCCTCTTACAGACGCGAAGGGCGACGAACCCGAGGAGGACGTCAAACTCTGGACGATCTCGAAGATGAAGCTGCCGAACCGGAGGGACTAGGCCGGAACGCGAATCAACGAGCCCCGCTCAGGCGGGGCCTCTTTTTCGTACGACCCTAACCCGCGAGCTGCCGGACCAGGGTCAGCGCCAGCATCCCGCCGGCGATCGTCCCAAGGATGCTGCGCGTCGTCACCGCGAGCGCGAACGCGACAAGGCCGCCGACGAGGCGCGGATTCTCGATCGAGATCGAGAAGCTGCCGTGCGCCAGCGCAATATCGGGAACGATGATCGCCATGATTGCCGCGGCCGGCGCGTAGCGCAGCACCCGCTCCGCCGTGGGCGGCAGGCGCAGGTGGCTTCCCGGCAGGATGAACACGGCGCGGGTGAAGAACGCGATAAGCGCCATTGCGGCGATCAGCGCCCAGACGAGCCAGGATTCCGGCTCCACGCTAGACCCTCCCCTCTTCCTTGCGCGGGCCGAACCGCGCGACCGCGAGGCCGACTGCCACTCCGACCACGATGGCTGCGAGCAGGCCGAGGTTCAGCGGCAATTTAGCCGCGATCAGGGCTACACCGCCCGCCGCCAGGGCGCCGCACACCACCGCGCGGTCGAAGAGGAGCGGTATCAGCAACGCGATCAAGGCGAGAGTGCTCGCGAATTCGAGCGACCATTCCCCGGGAATCATGGCGCCGGCAAAGATGCCGATCCCCGACGAAAGCTGCCACATGCACCACATCACCAGCGATCCGCCCAGGTAGTACCAGTGCTTGTGCGGGTTCCCGTCGTCCGGCCGATAGCGTCCCGCGAAGAGCGCGAACACCCCGTCCACCGTCACGTAGGAGAGCAGCAGGCGCCAGGTCCGCGGCAGATGCTCGAAGTGCGGCGCGAGGACCGCGCTGTAGATGACGTAGCGGAGATTTACGACGAGCGCCGTCGCGCACATCACCCACAGAGGCGCTTTTGCGATGAGGAGCGGCAGCACGGCGAGCTGGGCCGTGCCCGCGAACACCAGCACGCTCATCGCGACGGCCTGCGCCTGCGTCAGGCCCGCGCTCACCATCGCGACGCCCGCGACGATCCCCCAGGGCACGATGCCGACGAGGAGCGCGGCCGAGGCGAGAGCGCCTTCGCGAAGCGCCGAGATCTGTTCGCGTTGCATGTTCAGGTTTGACGACCCGGTCGCTTCGAGCTGATGTCACTCGGAAAAAGGCGCGTGCCGCGGCATTCATGATACACAACGCCCTCCGGGCGAACCCGCACTGCCGCGCAGCGGCAACAAGTGCCGCGATTTTGCAACCAGGGAAACCCAGGCAAGCGAGGAAAAATACCGGAAGGCGTCAAGTTTTTCGATTTCCGCGCCAAGATGCCTTTGGCCCCAGGGCAGGAAGGAGCAAGATGCCGCAACACCCAAAAAAGGGGAGGACCCTATGAATGCTTCCGGATACACAAGAATTCTCGTCATCATCCTGGCGGCGCTTGCGCTTGCCGCCTGCCCCGGGAAAAAGAACAAGAAGCACGACGACGACGGCGGGTCGGTTCCCCCACCCAGCCCGAGCTACTACGTGAACGCCTCTACCGGCTCGAATGCGAATGCCGGAACGCAGGCCGCGCCGTTTAAAACCATCACTCACGCGATGACTGTCGCCACGGCGAGCGGCTCGACGGTCCACGTTGCCGCCGGCCTTTACGACGATCTGAACAACGTTGAAACCTTTCCGATCATGGTTCCGGCTGGCGTCCTGCTGATCGGGGACGAACCCAACAAGGGCGCCGGAAGTGTCGAGACCGAAATCCGAGGCGGAGGGCAAGTGCCGTCGTTCCCTGTCGGCACCAGCGCCGCGGTGGTCCCCGGAGCGGGATCGACGATTGCGGGGTTTAAGATCACCAACACCGATTCCGCTGCACAATCGGGCCGTCATGGAGTCTTTTTCAGCAACAACACCGTGACCCTGCGGAACAACACGGTTACCGCTAACGTGTACGGCGTGTATATCGATGCCTCGACAAACCACGTGATCACGGGAAATCGGATCGATTTCAACGCCAATGGCCTCGGTTTCATCAACGGC
>DATHJM010000077.1:0-2452 GCA_035489775.1 Burkholderiales bacterium | reverse complement strand
CGTACCCTCGCCGAGCCGGCTCTTCAGCACGAGCCTGCCGCCTGACTGCTCCGCGAGACCATGGACCATCGAGAGGCCGAGTCCCGTGCCCTTGCCAACGCCCTTCGTAGTGAAGAACGGCTCCTGGGCGTGCATGAGCGTCTCATCGTCCATGCCGCACCCAGTGTCAGTGACCGACAGCGCGACGTAGCGCTTCGCCTCAACACCTTCTGCGCTCCGCTCCTCTCGTGCGGCGATGGTAATCACTCCGCCCGTCGGCATCGCGTCGCTTGCGTTGACAGCCAGGTTGAGGACAGCGAGTTCGAGCTGGTTGGCATCAACCTTCACCTTGGGCAAGTCCATCGGAAAGCGGTTCTCGATACGAACTCCGGCATCAAACTTCAGGAGCGCCGTCATGCCCCGCGCCAGTTCCTGAACGTCGACGACGACGGGCTTGAGATCCTGCTTGCGGGCGAAGGCGAGCATGCGTTGGGTCAGGGAGGCGCCACGAAGCGCCCCCTGGATGGCGTTGTCCACCAGGCGGTGAATCTTCGGATCGTCCATTTGCACGCGCTTCTTCAGCAGCTCCAGGCTGCCGAGAACCGCGGCGAGCAGGTTATTGAAGTCGTGGGCCACTCCGCCGGTAAGCTGACCGATGGTCTCCATCTTTTGCGACATGACAAGGGCATCGCGCGTCCGCTCCAGCGCTTCCTGCGCCTGCCTCCGTTCACTGACATCGCGCACGATCTTGGCAAAGCCGACAGCTTCGCCGCTCTCGTTACGTACCACGACGATGCTCGTCTCGGCCCAGAACTGGCTGCCGTCCTTGCGCACCAGCCAGCCTTCGCCCGCGGACTTCCCTTCCCGCCCGGCCTGGACGAGCGCGTGCGCGGGCAGATCGGCCTTGCGGCCTTCCTCCGTATGGAAGACCGCGTAGTTCGTGCCGACGATATCGTCGCCATAGCCCATCAGCCGTTGTGCGCCAAGATTCCAGTTTGCCACGCATCCGTCCGGCTCGAGCATGAAGATCGCGTGGTCGGCAACGGCCTCGACGAGAAGCCGGAAGCGCTCCTCGCTGCGCCGGAGCGCGGCGGATTCGCGCTCGGCGCGTTCTGCGGACGCCCGGTCGTAGACGGCAGCAGCAAGCCCAATGATCAGGATCAGGATCGTGGTGCCGCCGAGCAGGAACCCGAGCGGAGCCTGCCCCACTCCGACATTGCCGGCGTGCCGTACGATCGCCGCTGCAGGTACGAACGAAGCACCTTTCATCGCAGCGTAATGCATGCCCGAGATCGCCAGACCCATGACCAGTCCTGCGAACAGCCGCTGCAGCGCATCGGTATTGCGAAAGGCGAGCCAGAGCGCCACGTTCGAGGCGCCGATTGCGATCACGATCGACAACGCGACCCAGCTCGGATCGTACTCGATGGAAGCCACCATCCGCATTGCGCCCATGCCTGTGTAGTGCATGGCGGAGATCGCAAGCCCCATCGCAAGGCCAGACGCCAGTAGCGCCCGAGGGCGCCGTCCGACCACCGCGAAGGCAGCGGCCGCGACCACGATCGGAATGACGAGCGAAAGCAGCGTCTGAAACGGATCGTACGAGATCTCGATTCCTGGCAGGCTGAAGGCGAGCATGCCGACGAAGTGCATCGACCAGATGCCGCCACCCATGGCGATTGCAGCCGCTGCCAGCCAGCCGCTGCTGGCTCGTCCGGACGCAGCGGCCCGCATCCGAGTGGCGAGGTCGAGCGCAGTATAGGACGCGAGCGCCGCAATCAGGATAGAAAGCGCGACGAGAACCGGATCGTGGGAAGCCGTGTGGTGATGCATTCCAGCTCAGTCTAACCCAAGTCCTGTGCACATCACACAGTGGTGCTGTGCCTGAACGACGGAACAGGTGGAAAACCTGCGGTTGCGATCGATGTCTTGCCTGGCGCCGGTTCAAAGTCGCGGAACTGCCGGCAGGATATCGGGCGTAAGCCACCTCAATGTGGCCCAAGGCGGTATCACACCACCCCATTCCGGCTTTATTGCGCCGGCTCCGGCAGAGGTTCGACGGCTATCGTGCCCGGCTGCATCTCAAGGATGCTGCGATCCTGTTCCAGCGTCGGTTTGGGACGTCACCAAGGAAAGGGAACCGCTCGCTCCAAGACACATACGCGATCACTTGGCGTCGCCAAGATGGTGAATGAGTGGCCTAAGGCGGCTTGCGTTCAGCTCCAGGGTCGCAAGAGTGACGGGCAAGTTGAAGCGCCGTGGCCCGGCGCTTCCCGGATTGAGATAGAGCACCCCGTCAATGGTCTCGATCCGCGGTCGATGCGAGTGGCCGGAAATGACCACGTCCACTCCGTGCAACTGCGGATCGAGCTGCAGTTCCTGAAGGTCGTGCAGAACGTAGATTGAGCGGCCGCCGAGCCTTACCGTGTGGGTGTCGGGATAGTGCTCCGCCCAATCGCCGGTATCGACGTTG
>DATHJM010000076.1:0-11279 GCA_035489775.1 Burkholderiales bacterium | reverse complement strand
ACATCGAAATCCGACCTGGTTTGTCTTCTTCAGATTCCTCGACTGAAAGATTCAATAATCTTCTCCGCCTCTTAGCGACCGAGGTGATCGTCCGCTGCAATTCCTGGTTAGACAGCTCATCGAAGAAGCCATCTGCCGATCGTAATGACAAAGTATCCTGCAGGCAACGCCGTCAATTCTTGCCGGTGTTAACCGCCAGTTGAGCGTCGAAGGCTCGCTTGTAGGCGGGCCGCGCTTCGCCGCGGGCGAGATAGGCGGCCAGCTTTGGAAATTCGTCCAGAATGCCCGAGGATTTCAGCCTGAGCAGCACCGACACCATCAAAAGGTCGCCCGCGCTGAACCCGCCATCGAGCCAGTCCGCACTGCCAAGGCGGGCGGAAAGTTGCTTCAACCGGTCGCGGACGCGATCCTCGAGCAGAGGCAGGCGTTGCGCGGACCAGGACTTGTCGCCCTCAAGCAGCCTGGCGTTTCCGAGTTCAAGGATCGGCGGCTCCACCGTGCTGAGCGCAGCGAACATCCATGTGATCGCGCGCGCCCGGGCATTGGCATCGTCCGGCAGCAAGCCTGCATGTCGCCCGGCGATGTGAAACACGATCGCCCCTGTCTCGAACAGCGCGAGATCGCCTTCCTCATAGGTCGGAATTTGGCCGAAAGGATGAAGCGCCAGATGCGCGGGTTCCTTCATCGCACGAAACGAAACAAGGCGAACCTGGTAGGGTTGGCCCACTCCCTCAAGCGCCCAGCGAACGCGCGTATCACGCGCCAGTCCCTTGCCGCCATCGGGTGAGCGTTCAAAGGCGGTAATGGTGATGGTCATCGACAGGCTCCTCCTTGGCGAACATCATCGGCTGCGGAGGCAGACCTTTGCAACCATGGCCGAGCGCTTCCATGGAACGTGAGCGCCACGCCTCCAGAAGAGCGAAAGGACCACTGTCGTCGAGATTTCGGAGGCAACGGCTAAGGGGAGCGAGATGGCAACCGACTGGGCAGTCCCAGACACAAGGAATACCCAGTAAAGAAGTAGAGACATCCCCGTTACCCCGACAGCTGTCTAACGTTCACGCGCACCGGCGTGCGCCGATTGATCTTCCGACTGGCCCAACTGGCGCCGCCATGAACACCTCCTCAATCGTTAGGTCGAGGTGTCCACTTTATCGAATGAGGTTCCCCCGTCCGCACCAACACAGGGTTAGACCCTTCTTCGCGTAGCGAAGGATTATTGTGGGGCTCGGCTACTTGCACCATTGCTTCTCGCACGGGATGCCGTCGTTGTTGCCGTCCATCTTAGTACCTGGACAGTTCTTGAGGAAGAACGTTGCTTCTGCGCAGGAGGTCATTTGCGAACAGTAGATACGACCGTCGCATTTGAGCGGCGACGCGGTCTGGTTTTCAGGTATTGCTGAGGGTGCACCTTGTCTCGTGGATGCATGCGGAGTCGCTGCCTCAACGGTCGGTTGGCCTTTAACTCGCCCCTGGTATTTGGTGTAGCCATACCACCCAAGAGTAGCAACGATGAGCAGAACTATGACGCGTTGCATACGATCGAGGCGGTAAATGAAGGGTCTAACGTTCACGCTCACCGGCGCGCGACTGCGGATCGCCGGCCGAAACGCGTTGCTCCACGCGCGTCCGGTGCGGCGTGGTGTTAGACGGCAGCCAGGACGGCTTGGCGAATGGGCTGTGGGAGTTCAATCGGCGCGAAGAAGCTTTGTGGGTACAGATAGTCTTCGCCTGACTCGTCGACGACTCGAACTTGCCTGTGTTTCGCTGCCTCAGGGTCTGGGAGAACCTGATAAATCTTTCGACGCTCCAAGGAAACCTCGTAGCCCTTGTTCTTAAGACAGACGACAAATTGCTTGGTAGTTGTTCGCATTGGCATCAGTCAATGTAGCGCTTGATCTTGAACTCTTTACGTCCAATTCCGTGAGCTTCGTACCAGTGTACCTCGGCCAGCCGTATTTCGCCGCTCTCCAGCCGGACGCGGGCTATGCCCTTGCGCTTTCTCCACCGACCCCGGCCATAGAACTTCCGTAAGCGCGCAAGCTCTCGGATGGAAGACCCTGTGGCAAAGGTCTCAACATGCGTGATGTCTCCGATGACTTGAAAGTACATCAGGTGTCAATGCTGCCGTCTAACGTACTGGTGAACGGCCGGCCGCTGTTGGCCGGTCCGTTCCACCTAGAGTTAGACCGTGGCCAATCACTTGAGATAATGCCCAAGAAACTCAAGAACATCTTTTTCCCAGAGACTCGCCCCTTGTGATGAGAATATGGCGTGCCCGGGCGCCGCTCTGCCTGCCTGCGACGGCGTGAAGGGTTCGTAGATGACCAGCTGGTGCGGAATGTTGCGCTTCTTGAAAATGTCCGCGAGCGTGGTAATCGACGAGGTCGTGCGGTCATTTTTTGCCACCATGAACAAGGTCGGTGTTGCCGACTTCTCGGCAGCTCCGATCAGGGCGCCCCTCATATGGATATTCCCGTCCCACGTTAGGGCTCCCCCGGCTTGATCAACCGCAGCAATAAATGCAGTGCTGCGGGCCGTGGCGAGCATGGTAACGACACCGCCAAACGACCAACCCATTATGGCGAGACGATTCGTATCGATATACGGCAACGTACGTAGGTACTCGGCACCCGCGAGTACGTCATCGGTTTCTGCTTGTAACCTGACTATCACTTTCGATTGATCGTTGCCCGTCTCCTCCCACCAGATTTTGCCGTCTGATTTTCCATAACCGCGGCGCTCGGGGACCAAGACAGCATAGCCGCCTCGAGTAAGCATCCTCGCTACATGAGGAAAGGGGAAAGATGTACGTTCTCGACCGTCTCGGGTGCCGTGGTTGTATAGGACGGCCGGGAATCGACCATCGCCGTCTGGCTTATACAGATAGGCCTGGATTCGAAGGTTGCCGCTGGAATAGAAGACTTCCTGATACTTCGGAGCATCCGAATCGGACTGACTTCGCGCCGCCGACACGACCAGGCACATCAGGCATGCGCTTACTAACTTTCCCAGCCATTGCATCTGCACCTTCCGCGTGGCGTTTAGCCTTGCCATATCTGAACGGTCTAACGTTCGCGATGAGCCGCCGCCGAGGGCCAACGGCCCGAGGGTACTGCAAGCGGTGCGCTTGCAGCGGTCGGCTCGATCGCGTGGTTGGGCATCACTTTGCGACGGGGGCTCCCCAGCCGTCATAAATACCACCGTACTTTCGCGCCAACGCAGTGAGGGTAATAGTAGTTGCCTGCATTACCGCGAGCTCAGGAACCATGAGGCGTTGTGCGTGAACCTCCCACGAATTTGTCTTGGCTGAGCGATGGACTCTGCGGAGCGAGTAGCCGGCTGATTGGAGTTCTTTTGCAACGGCAGTAGCGGCGGATTCCGCCGGCAGCAAGAAAAAGAAGTCAACGGCATGAGGCTTAGCTAGATCGGAGCCATTCTGGCGCAGTATCTCAATAACCCGAGCATCCTGATCAAGCGCTGCCTGTTGCGCGATAGCGATCGACGAGACGAGAATCTGACATACCAACAAGGAGGGACGTAGATACCTCATGCTATCGGCGCATGCCATGTGATGCCCAACTAGCAATAGTCAGCAAGCTGGCCATGCTAAAACCATATACAGGTATATGCAAACATCTACCGGTATATAGAACCATATGCCGCTATATGGATCGAGTTTGCACCGGCGCAGTGCTTATCCGGTGACGACCCGATTACCGATGCCGAGGGCGCGCACGGTCTCCCAGGTCATTTCCCAAAGCTTCTGTCTCGGGCGCCAGATGGCGCCTGCCTGTTTTACCGCGGCGCGCAGCGCCGATTCGCGCCACTCGATCCTCACTCCGACGAGGTCGTGGTCGTCGCGCCGCGGACGCCGTGCGCGGCCGTGCCACAGTGCTTCCCCGATGACGAGCTCGACGGTCTTGAGTCTGCGGTTCAGGGCTTCGTCGTAGAGGTAGCGCACGCAGACGAGCTGCTCGCCGTAGCGCGAGCAGCCTCTTCGTGCCCGGCATGCCGGGGCGCAGCGTCAAGCGAGTTCCCTTCCGCGCTGAACGCGCGAGAGGAAGTCCCGTGCACTGCGGCGATGGTCAGGAATCGAACTTCTTGAAGACAACGGGTGCGAGGGCCGCCAGCGCGAAGATTATCAAGGCGGCCAGGGGCGCGCTGCGGGCCATGATCAGCAGGGGAATGACGACGAAGATGAAGATGAGGATCCAGGGGGGCAGTGCGCGGCTGTATTTGAGGTAGGCAAGAACGCCCGCGGGAACCGTGACCTCGATTCCGCGTTCCGAACGGCTTTTCTGCGCCGCTCTTTCCTCCAGCCAGATCAGGAAGACGTACACCTGCGCGACCACTCCTCCCAGCCATACCGCCCCCCCGAGGAGCAATTCGAAGCCCCGAAACCATACCGGCACGGGAGCCGGGATCCACCGGACCGAGTTGAACATGATGCTGATCGCGCATACCGTGCTGACGAGGACGAACACGAAGAGCACCGCAAGCACCATCCATATGCGGGCCACGAAGTATTCGCGGAAGACCTCGTCGCGCTGAACCTTCAGAGCGAGGTCGCGCGCGTCCCGGACCACGGTGCGCGGGTGGAGCTGGCTCAGCATGTCGCCCCCCGCGGCGCGCAATTCGCGTTCGCTGCGCCTCATTGCGCGGCGCAGTTTCTTCTGGTTGATCATGCGGGCATCCTATGACCATCCGCCGAACTATGCAATTGTCATCGACCCCGGGCGCGTGCAATACGCACGCCGGCCGCAGGCTTCCCGAAGCCGGCTTCCCCCGCCACGACCGCCGCCATCGTGTAAGCTTCAGCACATGAAAACAATCGCCATCGAGGAGCATTTCATCACGCCGATGTACCGGCAGAAGGTCGCCGCGAACGAATTCCGGAATTTCTATCTCACCTCCCGCAGCGAGCAGATCGGCCACGACATCGTCGAGCAGAATTCCGATCTCGGCGCGAAACGCCTCGCGCACATGGACGCCGCCGGGATCGACGTGCAGGTGCTTTCGTTCGGATCGCCCGGACCGCAAGGCTTCGGCGCGGACGTTGCGATCCCGATGGCGAAGGACGCGAACGATCTCGCGCACGAGACGATCAAGGCGCACCCGGGCCCTTTCGCCGCATTCGCCGCGCTGCCGACTGCCGACCCCGGCGCCGCGGCCGACGAGCTCGGGCGCTGCGTCACCCGGCTCGGCTTCAAAGGCGCGATGATCCACGGCCACACACAAGGGAGTTTCCTCGACGATAAGAAATACTGGGTGATCTTCGAGCGCGCTCAGGCGCTCGGCGTGCCGCTCTATCTGCACCCCACGCTCCCGCACCCGGACGCGGTCAAGGCCTACTTCCAGGGATACGAGGAGCTCGCCCGGGCGGGCTGGGGTTTCGCGGTGGATACGAGCTGCCATTTCTTGCGGATCGTCTTCGCCGGGGTGTTCGACGCCTACCCGCGCCTCAAGATCATCCTCGGGCATCTGGGCGAAGGATTGCCTTTCGCGATGCACCGTCTGAACGATCACACCTGGCGCGCGGCCGCGAGAAGAGGTCTTGCGAAAACGCCGCTGCAGTACCTGAAGGACAATCTGCTCGTCACCACCAGCGGCAACTGGTACGAGCCCGCTTTCCTGTGCACGCTGCTCGCGCTCGGCGCGGACAATATCCTGTTCGCCGTGGACTGGCCCTACGAGGCGAACACCGCGGGAATGGATTTCCTGAAAAAACTTTCGATCAGCGACGCGGACCGCGAGAAGATCGCGCACGGCAACGCCGAGCGCATCCTGCGGATGTGACGCACGCCGAGCCCGTCGTTGCTGCCGGCGATTCCGGCATTGCAAAGTCCGCCCCTGTCGGTGTGGTGGCGCACAGAGAAGCCCGCCGGGAAGGTGATAATGGATCGGTTATTGCTTGAAAAAGGCCTCAGCCATTTCCAATTTCGATCAACCTTGGGCAATTCGCGTTTCGCGGGCGGATTCCAGCGAATCGCTGGATCACCTGATGGACGCCTGGTACAAGGGGGTAACAGCCGGAGGCGGCCTGAGCGGAGCGATCGGTTTCGACTCGCACATGGAGCGCAGGGATTGGGAAAGCGCAAAGAGCAGCATCGAGCGAACCTATGGGCGCTCGAGCCGGGCGCACCAGCTCACCCTGGATACCCTGAGCGCCGCAATACAGAACAGGAGAATGCTCGGCCCCCGCCCCGGCTGAACGGCCGATCGAAATATGCCTGCCAATCTCTCTCTCGAGGCGGCATGGCGTGATCTGCATCGCAGGTCCACGCTTCTCTGGCTGCTTTACTTCGGCTGCATTCCCGGAGTGTTTCTGCTTGCCTATCTGCTGAACGACCTGCTTCTCCAGGACGCGCCGTTTTTCATCGTCGGCCTCGCCTGGATCGCCGGGATCGCCTGGGCCGGGGGACGGATGGCGAGCTTTGCCTGTCCCCGTTGCGGCAGGGCGTTCTTCGAGAACTGGTATTTCTTCAAGCCGCTCAGGCAAAAATGCGCCCACTGCAGCCTGAGCCGGTGGGCGACGGAGATGCCGCTCGGCTGAAACCGGAGCCTAGCGCTGGCCGGCAGGCTTGGGCGTGACGTGGCCGCACTTTCCGCAGGTGCGGTGCGACTCTTCCGAATAGAACTCCTCGTAGACGCGCGACACCGGGTCCTCGCGGTAGTCGGCGACATGGCGGACAGCCTCGTACAGCTCGGCATGGCACTTCTCGCAATACCAGAAAAAACGGTCACTCTCGCCGGAGCGGCGCTTGCGCTCCAGCACGAGCAGAAACGAGTCGGGCGAGAAGCGTGGCGAGTGCTGCACGCCGGCCGGGCAGTAGATGATCTCGCCTTCGCGGACGAGCGCCATCTTCTCCGCGCCTTCGGGCGTGAGGTAGTGCAGCTTCATCTCGCCCTTGATCATGTACATGACTTCGTCGCTCGGATCCGCATGGAACTCGCTGCGGTGTTCCCGCCCGCGCGCGACGAAGGCGATGGTGTCGGGCGCCTGCCAGAGAATGCTCACCGGCCTGACGCTCTTCCTGATGCCCTCGGAAACCTCCGCGAGGCTGACCGCTTTGAGTTCCGTCATGAGCCCTCCCGTCCGTGTCCCCGATCCGCCGGAGATTGTAAGCGCAAGGGTTGAGTAAGAGGTAAGATCGACGAAACCCCCGATGTTTCGCCAATGAAAACAACGAACGCGGCTGCGACCCTCGCCAGCGTCGTCTTTCTGAAAATCCAGGAGTACGCCCGCAGGCCGGTCCAGGAACAGACGCGGCTTCGGGCGCAGCTCGAAGCCGTGCTGGCGGTGACCCTCGCGGACCTTCCGCCGGAGAACCGCATCGTCCTCGACACCGCGGACGGAACGGCCGTGGCAATCCTCGCCGACCCCGAGGAAGCGCTGCGTCTGGCCGAGCGCGCGCTGCCCGCGATTACAGCCGGACTCCCCCTGTGCATCGGGATCAATCACGGCACGGTGCAGATGGCCTCCGGCCGCGAGAACGGGATGATCGGGGACGGAATCGCCGTGGCGGCGAGCGTCGCCGAATTCGCTTCGCCCTCGCGCGTGCTGATCTCGCGGTCTTTCCGCGACGCTCTCTCGGACATCACGCCGGGCGTGGAGGGCGCGTTCTCCCCTGCAGGAACGTTTACCGACGGCGGGCTGCGAACGCACGAGCTGTTCTTTCCGGACAGGCAGGCGGCCGGGCGCAGGCGCAGGCGCCTGATCGCGCTCGGCGCCGCCGCCGTCATCGGCCTGGTCGGGGCCGGCATCACCGTGCGCGCTTCCACGGGGGGACACCAGAAGATTTTCGACGCGACGATGGCGAAACTCGGACTTTCCGCGAAGGAGCGCCAGATCTATCTGCGCGGCCTGCGCGAAAAACTCAAGTTCTAGCCATGGCGAAAAAGAAACCGGCGCAGCTCGGCCGTTACAAGATCATCGGCGAACTCGGCCGCGGCGCGATGGGGGTCGTCTACAAGGGCGAAGACCCCGCTCTGGACCGCACCGTAGCGCTCAAGACCATCATTCTTTCGGAGGATGCGGCCGGGCGCTCCGAGTACCACGCGCGCTTCTTCCAGGAGGCCAAGGCCGCCGGGCGCCTCAGCCACCCGCAGATCATCACGGTCTACGATTTCGGCGAGGAGGGCGAGGTCGCCTACATGGCGATGGAGTTCCTGAAGGGAACCGAGCTCCGCACCCGGATGAAGGAAGGCACGATCAGCGTCCCCGAGGCGGTGCACATCGCCGAGCAGGTGGCCGAGGGCCTGGGCTACGCCCACGAGCACGGCGTGGTCCATCGCGACATCAAGCCGAGCAACATCATGCTGCTGCAGCACGACCAGGTGAAAATCATGGACTTCGGAATCGCGCGAATGCGCGCCTCCGACCATACGAAGACGAGCACGGGCCTGGTGCTCGGGACCCCGAAATACATGTCGCCCGAGCAGGTGGCGGGATCTCCGGTCGACCATCGCTCCGATATCTTTTCCCTGGGCGTCGTCCTGTACGAGATGCTCACCCATACGAAACTTTTCTCCGGCGAGGACACGCCGCAGATCTTCCACAACGTGGTCAACTTCCAGCCCCCCGCGCCGAGCCGGGTCAATCCCGAAGTGCCGCCGATGCTCGACTTCGTGGTCGAGCGCGCGTTGAAGAAGGATCCCGCGGTGCGCTATCAGGACGCATTCGAGCTCGCGTCCGACCTGCACTCCGCCCTCGCCGAGCTCGTCGTTCGCGAGGCCGCGGCTTCGGAAAAGAAAGGCCGCCAGATCGACACCACCAAGACGATGAAGCTCGACGCCGAGGCGCTGAAAACCGCGCTCCCCATTCCCGCGGCCGGGGCGATCGGGTCCGATACGCGGCTTCCCGTATCGCGCACGTTCGATTGCTCCGATGCGATCGGCCGGTTGACGGACCCGGGCCTGCGGGACCGCGCGTCGCTCACCCGGGCGCCCCGTCCGGTAGGGTTCCTGCGCAGCATGGCGCGCGACCCGGGAAGACGGCTGCTGTTCGTTGCGGTCGTCGCCGCGGCCCTCGTCGGCGGTGCGATCGCCTTGGTGTGACGCTGCTTCGCGCTTGCGCTATTCCAGCTTGATGCCCGCGGCTTTCACCAGCGCGGCGTTGGATGCGATCTCGTCGCGGATATAGGCATTGAACTGCTCGGGGTTGTAGTCCATCGGCTCGGCGCCCAGGCGCGCCATCTTCTCGCGCACGTCGGGCGCGCGCAGCGCCTTTGCAGTCTCCTGATAGAGACGGTTTATGACGTCGCGCGGCGTCTTCGCCGGCGCGAACATGCCGACCCAGAAGTTGTAGTCGGAGCCGGGAACGCCTGCCTCCAGCGTGGTGGGAAGCTCGGGAAGCGCGAGCGAGCGCTTCGTGCTCCCCACCGCGAGGGCTACGAGCTTGCCGTCCTTCAACAGCGGCAGCACCGCGTTGACGGGGCAGAAATAGAAATCGACGCGGCCGGTGACGATCTCGGTAAGCGCTTCCGGCGAGCCCTTGAAAGGGATGTTCACGGTCACGATGCCGGCGCCGAGGCGAAAGCGCTCGGCGTTCAGGTGCGTCGCGCTGCCGATACCTACCGAGGCGGAATTGAGGGAGCCGGGCTTCGCCTTCGCCGCGGCGACGAGCTCCTTCACCGAGCGTATGCCTTTGGAAGGCGCCATCACCAGCACGTTGGGCAGCAAAGCGAGCGGGATGACTCCGGTCAGGTCGCGAAGCGTGTCGTACGGCAGGTCCCTGTACGTGGACGGCGTCACCGTGTACGAGGAGGAATGCACGAAAAGCGTGTAGCCGTCGGGCTCGGATTTCGCCACCACCGCCGCGCCGATGGTGCCGCCCGCGCCGGGGCGGTTCTCTATGACGATGGGCTGCCCGATCTGCGGCGAGAGCCTTTCCGTCACGGTGCGCGCAATGATATCGGTGCCGCTCCCCGGGGTGAACGGAACGATGATCCTGATCGGCTTCGAGGGCCACGCCTGCGCCCACGCCGCTTGCGCGGCACATAGCGCCAGTGCGGCGATCGATCTACCTAGCTTTCCAGACATTCTTATCCGACCAGAGACGATAGGCATTCTGCGCTTTTTGTCCGAGTCGCAGCAGGCGCTGCCGCCAGAAGAGCGCGGAACCGATCAGTTGTTCGGGATTGCACGGCCTCTAGAGAGGCTTGGTGCGACCTGCAGCGTATTCGGCCAGCGCTTGTTCGGCAAGCTTGGCCAGCGAATCCTGGGACCTCGCGAAAGATTCGGCCCAGCGCCGCTCGGAAGCAAGCTCCTCGAGCAGGATGGCAGCGACCGCGTCCTGTTCGGATGCGGGGAGTTTGGCTACCTCGTTTAGTGCTTTTTCGAGCAGCTGTGTCATGGGCGCAATCTTACTCTCTGTGGATCACGTGGTCTAACGTGCTATTCGGCCGCCGGCCGCTTGCGGCCGGTCGGCTGCAATAGATGGTTGGGCGGCATCGCGTCCAGTACTCGCATCCGCCGCGAATAATGCAGAGGTGATATACCGTTCGCCGGTATCTGCCAGCAGCACTACGATCATCTTCCCCGCGGTCTCTGGTCTCGAAGCGACAGCCAGCGCGGCATGGAGCGCCGCACCAGAGGAAACGCCCGCAACCATGCCCTTCTTTCGCGAGTCGTCGCGCAAGGCCTTGTCATCAGGCACGGCGATAAACCTCTCTCGCGCCATGACTCATGCTCCATCTTCGTTCTGACGGCAGCGTACGGAGCTTGCGCGCGCCATGAATGACAGCGACGTGACGCGATTGCGGCGCTCTACCATCGTTCCGAACTAGCCAGACCTCTGAGACACATGTACGTACCGAGCGCAAGCAGGCCGATAAAAAAGCCTCGACGAAAAACTTGTTCAGCAGTGCGCTCCCGCACGATTTGCCCAACGTACATCCCAGCTAACGAGAAAAGAAGCGCTACCACCCAGCTGCCGGCGACGTCCATTCGAAGTTGCCCATGCACAATGAGGGCGGCCGCCAGCGCAAGGGGACAAACGAAGGCATTAATGCCGACGCTCTGCACCAACTCCTCCTTGTCCAGTCGAAGAGACGCCAGGTACGGAGCCGTGGGAATGACAAACACGCCAGTTGCGCCATTCAGCACACCCGTCCCGAATCCGACGAGTGGCGATAGCCATTGCTCCCAGCGCGGGGGAATTTCGAACCTTGCTCCGACAAGTCCGTAGATCCCGTACACCGCGAGCACGGCACCCAATGCGCCAGTGGCGGTGGATCCCGACGACGTAGCGAGGAACTCAACGGTTGAAAACGTTC
>DATHJM010000075.1:0-8854 GCA_035489775.1 Burkholderiales bacterium | reverse complement strand
GGGTCGCCTCTCGGGGGCGGAATGCGATGGATCACCGCTTCGAGAACTTCCTCGACCCCTTCGCCGGTCTTGGCGCTCACTAGCAGGGCATCGCTTGCCTTGATGCCGATGACGTCCTCGATTTCCTGTATGGCGCGCTCCGGATTGGCCGAGGGCAGGTCGATCTTGTTGAGCACCGGCACGACGTCGACGCCCTGCTCGATGGCGGTATAGCAATTGGCGACAGTCTGCGCCTCCACTCCCTGGCTTGCGTCCACGACCAGCAGCGCCCCTTCGCATGCGGCAAGCGAGCGCGACACTTCATACGAGAAATCGACATGCCCGGGAGTATCGATGAGGTTCAAGTTGTAGGTCTTTCCGTCGCGCGAAGTGTATTGCAGCGCTGCGGTCTGCGCCTTGATGGTGATGCCCCGTTCACGCTCCAAATCCATGGAATCGAGCACCTGCTCCGACATTTCACGCTCCGACAATCCGCCGCAGCGCTGGATGAAACGGTCTGCGAGCGTCGACTTGCCGTGATCGATATGGGCAATGATCGAAAAATTGCGGATGTGCTGCATTGGCACTGCCGGTTATAAAAAAAGGTGCCACCAAGCACCCTTTTAAACTACAACGCTTTGAATTTTAGCGTATTTTGGCGGCGTATGCAGCAAACTTCGCGGGATCGAAAACGTGACGGCAAAGCTCGGTATCTCCATCCATCAGAACCGGTACGTGTTCGCCGTAACGAGCCCTGAGCGCCGGATCGCTGTCCACGTCGACGATTTCGACAGGAAACCCCGCTCCCATTCGCGCCCGCAACGCAGCGAGCATCTCTTCGCAAAGCCGGCAGTTGGCGCGGGTGTACAGGATGGTGCGCGAGAGCCGCTCGTCCGGCCTCCGCAGCGGCGAACCCGCGCTAGCCGGGCGCACCTTCGCCCTTGACGGTTACGAACAGATTGCTTTCCCCGCGCCGTACATGGAGCGTAAGCGTGGTGTTGCGCTCCAGCTGCGCCAGCAGCTTGTTGAACTGCTCGGTGGATCTCACTTCGGTGGTCTGGCCTTTGCTGGTCACTGCGGTGATGACGTCGCCCGCGCGCACATCTGCGCGGCGATTGTTCCGGACTTCTTCGACGATCACGCCTCCTGCCAGCTTGAGGTCGCGTTTCTGCTCCGCGGTAAGATCGACGACGGCGAAACCGAGGCGATTGGCTGCCTGCTCCGGCGGTTTTCCCCGGCGCTCGCTGCGGCTCGCGACGCGGTCCTCCGGCAATTCACCGACAGTGACGGTGATCTCGCGGGTCACGCCCTTGCGCCACACTTCCATGCTCGCTTTGTTCCCGGGCCTGGTGCTGCCGACGATACGCGGCAATTCGCTCGAACTCGACACCGGCTTGCCGTCGAACTTGAGAATGATGTCGCCGGTTTCCACGCCGGCCTTTTCGGCAGGGCCGCCTTTCTCGACGGAATTGACCAGGGCGCCGGCCGCCCTGGAAAGGCCGAACGACTCGGCGAGTTCCTTCGAAACTTCCTGGATCACGACGCCGATTCGTCCGCGACTGACGCGGCCGAACTGGCGCAGCTGGCTCTGCACTTCCATGGCGACGTCGATCGGAATCGCGAAGGAAAGACCCATGAACCCGCCGGTGCGGCTGTAGATTTGCGAATTGATTCCCACGACTTCGCCGCGCATGTTGAACAGCGGTCCGCCGGAATTCCCCGGGTTGATCGCGACGTCGGTCTGAATGAAGGGAACGAAGTTCTCTTGCGGCAGGCTGCGGCCTTTGGCACTGACGATGCCGGCGGTAACGGTGCTGTCAAAGCCGAACGGAGAACCGATTGCGACGACCCATTCGCCGACCTTGAGCCGGTTCGGATCGCCCATCCGCACCGCCGGAAGCCCGGCCGCGTCGATCTTGATCAGCGCGAGATCGGTGCGTCTGTCCGCGCCGATCACGCGAGCCTTGAATTCGCGCTTGTCGGTCAGGCGAACGGTGATCTCATCCGCGGAGTCCACGACGTGCGCGTTGGTGAGAACGTAGCCGTCGGTACTGATGATGAAACCCGAACCGAGCGAACGGCTCTCGAAATCGCGCGGGCCTTGTCCGCCGGGCCCCGGCGGGCGTGGTACGAAACGCCGGAAGAAATCGTAGAGCGGATCGTCTTCCTCGAGATTCGGAATCTGCGGCGAAGTACGGCGTTCGCGTACTTGAGTGGTGCTGATATTGACGACGGTGGGGCCCTGCCTCTCGGCGAGCTCGGTGAAATCGGGCAGCTCGCGCCCCTGCGCGTATGAAGCAGATGGCAACCCGAGCAGCAGACAAACGAAAAGTACCCTCGCTATCAAGATGGTCCCGGGTTTTACTTGCGATATTCCACCGCGTTGGCGATGTATTTTACGCTCTCTGCAGGCGCTTCGCCCACTACCGTAACCCAGTAGCTGCCCACCGGGCGTGTGTACACGTTGATCGCCCCCTGCCGCAGCAGACCCGGCTGCGGCGCGGGCTGCTTGCTCGTCGCAGGCTCGATGAATACCGAGATCGCGGCAAGCCCGTCGGACAGCACGATATGTCCGACCCGTTCCGTGCCTCCCACTGTGCGAAGCAGCTCGGCCACGGTGCGAAAGCCCGCAGGGCTGGAACGGATTGTCCATCCGGCTTCGGCCAGATTGGCGCGGATGGCGCCCGAATCCTCGACACGCCAGTCCCGGCTTTCGCGGAAGTAGCGCGCCTTCAGCTGATCGCGGCCGATGGGGCCGCCGATCTTGAGTTGCGTGAACGCGAACTGCTCCACCAGCTCGTTCCTCTCATCGAAGGTTTTCGCCTTGAGCAGCATGCCGGTATTGAGATCCGCCCAGAGCCGGTGACCATATCGCATCCGGTCTTTGGGCTCCAGTGCGAGGACCTGGCAGCTGTAGCCCCCGACGCGTTCGATCTCGCCTTTCCTGATGGTGTAGTTCTCCGACACGTCCTTGAGTTGCTCCGAAAGGATCGCTGGAAACGGCCGGCGGCCTGGCTGCTTGTCGATTTTTACCGTCATGCTCCCCGGCAGGTAGCACACGACCTCGTCGCCGGTACGGATGATCTCGCGAGGCACCCCGTCCAGGGTTTCCAGCCGCTCTCGCGGTCCCGAAGCCTCGACGAGGTGGGTAATGCGGGAAGTTTCGACTTGCTGGCCCTGCTGGTATACGAACGTGCCGGAGTAGCTGAGTTTGTCGGTGGCGGCGTAGATGCGCTGAAGCCATTGCAGCGCGGAGGTGTCGGTCTGGGCTATCGCCGCGGATACCGGAAGCAGGAACGGCAGGATCCCTATCACCTGCCACCCGCGTAGCGCGAAAGGCGCCGTCATTTCGTCCTGCGCTCGTCAGCCACGCTGCGCGCGTACGGAGCGATTCCTTGCATGGCGCTCGTATGAGAATAAGGCTGATGGGCGAGCAGGTAATTCTCGACTTCGGCGGAGGGCACGCTGGAGACCAGAGTTGCCGGGGCCGAGGTCGCGACCGTGGCCGCAGGACTCCCGGCGAGTTGCGACTCGACGCGCAAGCCGGGAGAAGCCGTCCAGACGACGAACCCCACCGCGGCGACGCTGGCGGCGGCGGCCATGGCGTACCAGCCAAGGCGCCTGGAGGGGCTTTTTTGCGGCTGCGGGGCGAGGACTGTGGGCTCGTCGCGAAGGCGAGCGACTACACGATGGGCGATCGCCGGGCTGATCTGGCCCCTGAGCGCATCGCCGATCAGGTGATAGGTATCCCATGCGCTGCGCAATTCGGGGTCCGTCCGGAGGCGTCCGAGATGCGCGCGAAGACCCTCGCCCTCGAGTTCGCCGTCAATCAGCGCCGACAGTTTTTCCTTCATGGTTACCACCTTTGGTCCTTGCGCGTGTCGAGCAGGGGTCGCAACTTCTCGGCGACCGCCTCGCGCGCGCGGAATATTCTCGAACGAACCGTGCCGATCGGGCAATTCATGATGGCTGCAATATCCTCGTAACTCAAGCCTTCGATCTCGCGCAGCGTGATGGCGTTGCGCAGCTCTTCCGGCAGTTGCGTCAAGGTGTCATTGACGGTGTTCGCAATCTCCTTGGACATCAACATGCTCTCGGGCGTATTGATGTCGCGCAATTGTTCGGCAACCTCGAATCCTTCCGCGTCCTCCGAGTCGAACTCGGTCGTAGTCGGGACGCGCCGCCCGCGCGCCACGAGGTAGTTCTTCGCCGTGTTGATGCCGATCCGGTAGAGCCACGTATAAAACGCGCTGTCGCCCCGGAACGAGGGCAACGCGCGGTAAGCCTTGATGAACGCTTCCTGCGCGACATCTTCGACCTCCGTCGAATCCCGGATGAACCGGGACAGCAACCGCGCCAGCCTTCTCTGGTATTTCGACACCAGCAGCTCGAAGGCATGCTTGTCGCCTCGCTGGGCTCGCTCGACCAGCTGTCGGTCGAGATCCCGCTCATCCATCCGCCGCCGTCCCTGACGAAGGGGTAGTGTTGTGCTTCTGTTCGAAGTTGGCCACAGGCGGCGGCCAGTATACCGCAGTGTGTCCGCAGTCTCGGCGCCCTGCACCTACAGACCCGTCCCTTGAAGAATAGTTCAGCTGCTTGCAAGCTATTCCGTGCTGGCCCGGGTCGGGGTCCCTCCGGATCCAGGCTCGCGGCGCCAGCGCAGCCAGACTCGAAGGCGCCGAAAGTCCTCAGAGGACGCCGAATCGCTCATGAGCACCAGCCATTTGCGGCCGCGCCCCGTCTGATCGAATCCCAGCACTACGAGTGCCGCCGAAACAAAATGGTCGCCGCCGAGCCTGCCTTCATGCCATGCGCCGTTGCGGTCGCGCCAGGAAGCGCTTCCGTCCTCTCGCAGCGCGAGCGCGACCGCCGCCCGGGAGGACCGGTGCAGGACCTCGGCTAGGCAGCCGGTGCCCGAGAGCAGCACGCCGAAACCGACCAGAACCTGTGGCCAACCGGCCAAGCTCACCCACGCAGCCGCGAGCGCAAGAGCATGGGCAACGAGAAGCAAGGCCGCAAGTCTGAGCGAAGGCTTGAGATCGAACTGGAGCGTGGACGCAGCCGGCATGAGCACCCGTTTTCACCCTTTTCGGGTGTCTACGACAGCGGCGCGCGCCACAGGGGGAAGGTCGGGATCAAACGCGTTTGAAAATCAGTGTCCCGTTGGTGCCTCCGAACCCAAAAGAGTTCGACAGGGCGGAGCGCAGCGGCATCCGGCGAGCCACGTTGGGGACATAATCGAGATCGCAAGCCGGATCCTGGTTGAACAGGTTCGCGGTCGGAGGCGCGACTTGATCGCGAATCGCCAGCACCGAGAAAATTGACTCCACCCCTCCGGATGCGCCGAGCAAGTGCCCCGTCATGGATTTCGTCGAGCTGACGGCGAGCTTCCTCGCATGATCGCCGAAGCAGCGCTTGATCGCTACGGTCTCGGCGAGGTCGCCTAGAGGTGTCGAAGTTCCATGGGCATTGATGTAGTCGATGTCTTCGCGATTGAGTCCGGCGTTGCGCAAGGCGTTCTCCATGCAGCGAGCCGCCCCCTCTCCGCTCTCCTGGGGCGCGGTCATGTGGTATGCGTCGCCGCTCATCCCGTAACCGCCCAGCTCGGCGTAAATCTTCGCGCCGCGCCGCTTCGCGTGCTCGAATTCCTCGAGCACAACCACTCCCGCCCCCTCTCCCAGAACGAATCCGTCGCGGTCCTTGTCCCAGGGACGGCTCGCCGTGGCGGGATCGTCGTTGCGCGTCGAAAGCGCGCGTGCTGCAGCGAAGCCGCCCACCGTAAGCAGCGTAACCGTCGACTCCGCGCCCCCTGCGACCATCACATCGCAGTCACCGTATTCGATGAGACGCCCGGATTCGCCGATGCAGTGCGCGGAGGTCGTGCAAGCCGTTACCATCGCCAGATTCGGCCCCTTGAGTCCATGCATGATCGATAGATTTCCCGAGATCATGTTGATGATCGTGCTGGGAATGAAGAACGGCGAAATCTTGCGCGGGCCGCCTTTCAGCACTTCGTTATGCGTCTCTTCGATCATCGGCAGCCCGCCGATGCCCGAGCCGATATTGACGCCGATGCGAGGGGCATTGGCCTCGGTGACCTCGAGGCCGGAGTCTTTCAGCGCCTGAACCCCGGCCGCGATTCCGAGATGGATGAAACGGTCCATGCGGCGCGCCTCTTTCGGCGACAGATACGCGGCGACGTCGAAGTTCTTTACTTCGCCTGCGATCCGGCTGGAGAGCAAGCCCGCATCGAAATGCGTGATGTGGCCGATGCCGGACTTGCCGGCGAGGGCGTTTGACCAGGCTTCGGCAACAGTGTTGCCGATTGGGCAGACAATTCCTAATCCGGTGACAACAACACGACGGCGGCTCAAATCGACTCCGGCCGTGGGGAAAAATCAGGCTTTCTTGGCGTGGCCGTTCACGTAGTCGATGGCCTGCTGGACAGTAGTGATCTTTTCGGCCTCCTCGTCCGGAATCTCAGTCTCGAATTCTTCTTCGAGAGCCATCACGAGTTCGACAGTGTCGAGCGAGTCCGCGCCGAGGTCGTCGACAAACGAGGAATCGTTCTTGATCTCCGCTTCGTTCACGCCGAGCTGTTCCGCGACGATTTTCTTGACGCGCTGTTCAACGTTTTCCATTGCGGGCTCCTTCCCCCTTGTTTTGCTGCAACCGAATTCGCGAGGGCGCATTGTAGCAGAATCGCCTTTCCTCCCGGCAAGCCAAATCAAGCCGGAACGGCCATTCCGTCACGCCGCTGATTTTGGGGAGCACGGGGGCCGAAGGAAAGACTCAACCACCGTTCCCGCCAGGGTCCCCGGTCACGCCTGTCAGCTCATATACATACCGCCGTTGACGTGAAGGGTAGTGCCGGTGATGTAGGCGGCCTGCGCTGAAGCGAGAAACGCCACCACGGCGGCCACGTCTTCCGGTTTTCCCAGGCGCGCCAAGGGAATCTGCCGGAGCAGCGCCCCACGCTGCGCCTCCGTGAGCGTTCGGGTCATGTCCGTATCGATGAAGCCGGGCGCGACGCAGTTGACGGTGATGCCTCGGCTGCCGATCTCCCGCGCGAGCGACCGCGTCAGGCCCGCGATGCCGGCCTTTGCGGCCGCATAGTTGATCTGTCCGGCGTTTCCGCTCGAGCCGACAACCGAGGTGATGTTGATAATGCGGCCCGAACGCGCTTTCATCATGCCGCGCAATACCGCCTTGGAGAGCCGGAACACGGATTTGAGATTGGTATCGATCACTGCGTCCCACTCGGCTTCCTTCATGCGCAAGGCGAGATTGTCCTGGGCGATGCCGGCGTTGTTGACGAGAATGGACACCGCGCCGCGAGCCTGCTCGATTTCGGCCACCAGAGCCTCGATGCCCGTCGCGACCCGGACATCGAGCTGCGCTCCTTGTCCCAGAATCCGCGCCTCCGAAAGATACGCCGTGATGGATTGCGCGCCGGCCTCGGTGGTGGCGGTGCCTACGACGGTCGCGCCCCGGCCGCCGAGCGCCAGAGCGATGGACTTGCCGATTCCGCGCGATGCGCCGGTTACCAGCGCAACTTGGCCCTTTAGATCCATCATGCGGCTTTCGACAATTGCGCGCCCTGCTCGATCCCTGCACGGTCGGCGAGCGCAGTGCCCTGCAATCCCGCGTCAGTGCGCCTGACCAGCGGCGCGAGCACCTTACCCGGGCCGCATTCGAAAATCTGCGTCACACCTCGTGCCGCCATCTCCCTCACGCACTCAACCCAGCGCACCGGATGATCGGCCTGAGTCACCAGCGCCCTCCTGACCCCCGAGGCATCGCTGTGGCTCTTCGCATCGACATTGTGGATGACCGGGATTCGCGGAGAATTCACCGCGATTCTCTCGAGCGCTTCGCTGAGCTTCGCCGCAGCCGGAGCCATCAGCGAGGAGTGGAATGGAGCGCTCACCGGCAGGGCGATTGCCCTCTTCGCGCCTCGCGCCTTTGCGGCCTCGATCGCCCGCTGCACGGCGCGGGCGTGCCCCGCGATGACCACCTGTCCCGGCGCATTGAAGTTTACCGCCTCGCAGACATCGCCCTCTGCGGCCTCCGCGCACGCCGACTTTACCGCTTCGTCATCCAGGCCCAGGATGGCCGCCATTGCGCCCGTTCCTTGCGGCACCGCTTCCTGCATCGCCCGGGCGCGCAGGCGCACCAAGGGCAGGCAATCGGCGAAGGAGATTGCGCCGGCCACCACGAGCGCGGCGTACTCGCCGAGGCTGTGGCCGGCAAGCAGCGCGGGTTCGGCGCCGCCCGACTCCCGCCACGCGCGCCAGGCGCAGATGCCCGCCGTCACCATGACCGGCTGGGTATTGACCGTGCTGTTGAGTTCCCCCGCAGGGCCTTCGGCGATCAACTTGGCGAGGTCCTGCTTCAGGATATCGGATGCTTCGGCGAGCGTCTCGCGGATCGCGAACATGTCGCCGTAGCCGGCGAGCATTCCCACCGACTGCGACCCCTGGCCTGGAAAAACCATGGCGAACTTCACCTCGGCTACATCTCCACCAATGATGCGCCCCAGGTGAAACCGCCGCCCACCCCCTGAAGCATGACTTTGTGGCCCGGCTTGATGCGCCCGTCTCGGATCGCCACATCCAGCGCGAGGGGCACCGAAGCAGCCGATGTATTGCCGTGACGGTCCACGGTCACGATGACCTTCGACATGTCGATGCCGAGCTTTCTTGCTGTCGACTCGAGTATGCGCACGTTGGCCTGGTGCGGAATGAGCCAGTCGATGTCCAGCGTAGTGAGACCGCATATCGCCAAGGTCTCGCGCGCGACCTCGTCCAGCACCTTGACTGCAAATTTGAAAACCGCTTGCCCGTCCATCTGCAGAAACGGCGACCCGACGATC
>DATHJM010000074.1:0-10877 GCA_035489775.1 Burkholderiales bacterium | reverse complement strand
AGCGCCCCGCCCGAGTTGCCCGGATTGATCGCGGCGTCGGTCTGGATGAAGTTCTCGAAAGTGTTGATGCCGAGTTGGTTGCGGCCCAGGGCCGAGACGATTCCCATCGTCACGGTCTGTCCCACGCCGAACGGGTTGCCGATGGCAAGGACGACATCGCCGACTCGCAGCGCATCGGCGTCTCCGAATGTGATCGCCGGGAGGGGCCCGCCTTCGACCTGCAGGACCGCGATGTCGGTTTCCGGATCGGAACCGACGGCCTTGGCTTTCAGTTTCTTGCCGTCGATGAGCGCCACCTCGATCTCGTCGGCCGCTTCGACCACGTGGTGATTGGTGAGGATGTATCCCTTGGGACTCACGATCACGCCCGACCCGAGGCTTGCTGCGCGCTGCGGCTCCTCTTCGAGACGGTCCCCGAAGAAATGCCGGAAAAGAGGGTCGTCGAGGAACGGATGGCGGGGTGTCTTGATTTCCTTGCTGGTGAAAATATTCACGACCGCGGGGACGGCCTTCCTCACCGCGTCGCTGTAGGAGGCCGCGCGCGCGGAAACGCTCGAAGACGAGGTGGCCTGACGCAACTCGACCACCTGGAGTCCGGAACCGGGACGACCGAGCCATTCCGGCTTCAGGGTGGTGAGGACGAAAAGCACGCCGACCGCAACGGTGGCCGTTTGGGCAAAGATGAGCCAGAGATTGCGCATGGATTTGAGCGGGCGGTGCTTCGGCGGAGTTCTTAGATGCTTGTCCGCGGCGGTACGCCCGCGCGGTATGCGAGGCGCAACCCGGACTCCCTAGTTCCGCGATTATTGCGCAAAACAGGTTGGCGCGCCGGGTTGCTCTGGCGCGCGGCTGCTGCGCCTGGCTTCGCTCACTCCGACGGGTGTTCGAGAAGGGATTCCAGAATTCGTCTTCTGAATCAATGAATTGGACGAAAAAATTTGGTCCCGCACGAGGCTTTCTGTATAATTTCGCTCTCCTCAACGATGCCGTTCCCAACTCCATGAACGATCAGTCCGAAGTCAACCGCGGCCGGCGCAGCCTGGTCATCGCGGGAGCCTGTGCTAGCGGCGCTGCCGCTGTCGCCACCGCCGTTCCTTTCGCCGCGTCGATGCTGCCGTCGGAGCGCGCTGAAGCTCTGGGCGCGCCCGTCGAGGCCGACATCGGCCAGCTCAATCCAGGGGAGAAGATGACCGTCGAATGGCGCGGACAACCGGTATGGATCCTTCATCGCACCAGGGAAATGCTCGAGGAGATCAAGCAGACGGACGGCAAAGTCGCTGACCCCAAAAGCGAGCGCAAGAAAAGCGAGTTGACCCCCGAATACGCCCGGAACGAATACCGCTCGATCAAGCCGGAGTACCTGGTTGTGGTCGGGATTTGCACGCACCTCGGCTGCTCTCCGCAGGACCGGCTCAAAGCGGGCCCTGAGGCGTTCGAGAGCCAGTGGACCGGAGGGTTCTATTGTCCATGCCACGGATCGCTGTTCGACCTCGCGGGCCGGGTATACAAGAACAAGCCCGCGCCGGACAACCTCAAGGTACCGCCCTACATGTACCTTTCGGACAACAAGATCCTCATCGGCGAAGACAAGAAGGGAGCCTAGAAAGATGGCTGCAGCCGAAAAGCAAGCTGTCACCGGGGCGGGACCCTTCAACGGCCTGCTCACCTGGATCGATCAGCGCTTCCCGCTGGTGGAGACCTGGCGCTCGCATCTCTCCGAGTATTACGCGCCGAAGAACTTCAATTTCTGGTACTACTTCGGCTCGCTCGCTCTCTTCGTGCTCGTGATCCAGATCGTCACGGGCATTTTCCTCACCATGAACTACAAGCCCGATGCGAGCCAGGCGTTCGCCTCGGTCGAATACATCATGCGCGAGGTTCCCTGGGGCTGGTGGATCCGCTACATGCACTCGACCGGCGCCTCCTTCTTCTTCATCTGCGTGTACCTGCACATGTTCCGCGCGATGCTCTATGGCTCCTACCGCAAGCCGCGCGAGCTTCTGTGGATCTTCGGCATGCTGATATTCCTCTGCCTGATGGCCGAGGCCTTCTTCGGGTACCTCCTTCCCTGGGGGCAGATGTCCTATTGGGGCGCGCAAGTCATCGTGAACCTGTTCGATGCGATCCCCCTGATCGGGCCGAAGCTCGCCATCTGGATCCGCGGCGACTTCGTGGTGTCGGATGCAACGCTCAACCGCTTTTTCGCCTACCACGTGATTGCGGTGCCGCTCGCGCTCCTCGCGCTCGTTGCGGCGCACCTGCTTGCCCTGCACGAGGTCGGTTCGAGCAACCCTGACGGCGTCGAAATCAAGAAAATGAAAGACCCCGCGACCGGCAGGCCGCTCGACGGTATTCCATTTCACCCTTACTACACCGTGAAGGACACGTTCGGCGTGGTGGTCTTCCTCATCGTTTTTTCGATCGTGGTGTTCTTCGCGCCGGAGGCCGGTGGTTACTTCCTCGAGCAGAACAATTTCATTCCGGCCGATTCGCTCAAGACCCCGCTGCACATCGCGCCGGTGTGGTACTTCACGCCGTACTACTCGATCCTGCGCGCCACGACCGATGAGTTCGTACTGTGGGTCCTCGCTCCGGGGGTCGTCGCATTCGCGGTCCTCATCATCTGGAGTGTCAAGAGCAGCACAACCCGCATCGCCGTGGGGGTGACTGCGATTGTGCTGCTGCTTGGGCTCCTGACACTGGATGCCAAAGTCTGGGGCGTCGTGCTGATGGGTACTTCGGTCGTGATCTACTTTTTTCTGCCGTGGCTTGACCAGAGCCCGGTCAGGTCGATCCGCTACAAGGGTCCGGTCACGAAGACTGCGCTCACTCTCTTCGTGATCGCGTTCTTCGTGCTCGGCTACCTCGGCACCGAGTCCGTGACCGGGGGCCGGACGCTCGCGGCGCAGGTCGGCACGGCGGTGTATTTCCTGTTCTTCTTCCTCATGCCGTGGTATTCGAAGATGGACACCACGCGCCCGGAGCCGCAAAGGGTCACCTGGAAATGAAAACGCTCATCGCCCTGCTTGCGCTCGCGACGCCGCTTGCGCTCGCCGCGCAGGAATCGGTCATGCTCGATTCGGCACCGATCGACCCGCGCGATGTCGCGAGCCTGCAGTCGGGCGCCCGCACCTTCGTCAACTACTGCCTGAACTGTCACTCGGCGGGGATGATGCGCTACCACAAGCTGCTCGATCTCGGACTCACCGAGCAGCAGATCAAGGACAACCTGCTCTTCACGGCCGACAAGATCGGGGAGCTGATGAACGTCGCCATGACGAGGAAGGACGCGAAAGAATGGCTCGGCACGGCGCCCCCCGACCTGTCGGTGATCGCTCGCGCTCGCGGCCCCGACTGGCTGTATACGTACCTGCGCAGCTTCTACCGCGACCCGGAGTCGGCGACCGGATGGAACAACATGGTATTCGAGCGCGTTGCCATGCCGCACGTGCTGTGGACGCTTTCCGGGCAACAGGTCCAGGTGGAGCGGAAGTTCAGGAACATGGAGCAGGCGGAAGCGATCGGCAGACCGCAGAAAAACGCCTGGAAAATCGATGTGCTGACCCCCGATCAGGCCGGCAAGGACGGGGAGCGATTCATACTCAAGACGATCCGCACCGAAACGGCAGGATCGCTCTCCCAAGTCGACTACGACATCCTGGTTCGCGATCTCGTCAACTTCATGACGTGGATGTCCGAGCCCAATCAGCTCACGCGCAAGCAGGTGGGTTACGTGGTGATGCTGGTTCTTTTGGTTCTGCTCGTGCTCACGTACCTCCTTTACAAGGAGTTCTGGAAAGACGTGCGCTGAGGGAAACCAACCCCAAAAGGCGCGGCGCGCTCGGCGCCTGCGCCTTTTTCATCTGCAAATCGACCCGAATTCGGCGACAAGGTAAGCAAACATGATGAATCTCTACTCCGGAACCACCTGCCCGTTCTCGCAGCGTTGCCGCATCGTGCTGTACGAAAAGGGCATGGACTTTCAAATCATCGACGTGGACATGTACAACAAGCCGGAAGACATCGCGGTGATGAACCCTTACAACCGGCTGCCGGTGCTGGTCGAGCGCGACCTGATCCTCTACGAAGCAAACATCATCAACGAGTACATCGACGAGCGCTTTCCCCATCCGCAGCTCATGCCCGCGGATCCCGTGATGCGCGCGCGGGCGCGGCTGTTTCTGTTCCAGTTCGAAGTGGAGCTTTTTTCCCACATCGAGGCGCTCGAAAATGGCAACCAGAAGCAGCAGGACCGCGCCCGCCAGCACGTTGCCGACCAGCTCACGCAGATGGCGCCGGTGTTCACCAAGCAGAAGTACATGCTGGGAGACGAGTTCTCGATGCTCGACGTGGCGATCAGCCCGCTCTTGTGGCGGCTCGACTATTATGGCGTGACCTTGCCCAAGCCGGCCGCGCCGCTCATGAAATACGCAGAGCGCCTTTTCTCCCGCCCCGCGTTCATCGAGGCACTGACGCCGTCGGAAAAGGTGATGCGGAAGTGACAGCGGTTCGCTGATGTCGGAACCCAAGTCCACCAAGCCGTATCTGTTGCGCGCGGTGTACGAATGGTGCGTGGACAACGGTTACACGCCCCACATTTCGGTGGTGGTCGACTCCCGGACTCGCGTGCCCATGGAATACGTGCGCAACGGCGAGATCGTTCTCAACATCGGGCCTGTTGCGGCAAGCCGCCTGCAGATGGGGAACGAGGTGATCGAATGCACCGCGCGTTTCTCCGGAGCCGCCCAGGAACTCGTCATTCCGGTCGCGACCGTCGCGGCGATCTACGCGCGCGAAAACGGACACGGCATGTCGTTCGATCCGGATAAAAAGGAAACGGTAAGGGAGGCGAGCGGCGAAGAGATCGCAGTTCCGCCCGACCCGAAAGACCCTCCGAAAGCCAGCAGGAAACCCACGTTGAGGCGGATCAAGTAAGGGTCGAAGCGGACGCTCGCGCGCCGCTTCGACTTCGCGCGTTCGAGCCGATGCGGGACGCTGCACACGTATAATGACTCCGACGCCGGGTTAGCTCAGTTGGTAGAGCAGCTGATTTGTAATCAGTTGGTCGGGGGTTCGACTCCTCTACCCGGCACCGATTGGCCATATGTTCTTGTAATGCAGTCGGACTAGAATAGTCCGGACAGAAATCCGGATTTCAGGACATCGGGGCAAAGATGCGTCGGCCGCCAAGAATTGCAGTCTTGATTGCATTGCTCGCCGCGGCGGCGGCCTGGGTTGCGATCGACCTTCGCGGCCCGGCCGGACCGACTGCGGCAAAAACTCCGGCGGTTGCCTCTCAGGACCGCGAGACCTCCACCGCCACATCCGCATCGCAGGCAAAAGAGCCCGGAATTCCTGCCCGTTCCGCTCTGGGCAGGATCGCTGCCGATCCTTTTTCCGCGCAATCGTGGATGCCGCGGCGCAAGCCGGCCGCCGTTTCCGCAGCACCGGACCCCGTCGCTCCGCCCCTGCCGTTTCGCTTCGCCGGTCAGTTTCACCGGGAATCGGGGATCGAAGTGTATGTTGCGCGGGGCGAGGATATTTTCCCGGTCAAGGAAGGCGACATTCTCGACGGGCAGTACAAGGTCGACTCGGTGAGGGCCACCGAGGTGAGCTTCGTTCACCTTCCTTCCGGCGAGCGTCAGACGATGCAGTTCAGCGCGCTCAAGGAACAGGAGCTCACCGCGCAGGGCGGACCGCCTCCGCCCCGAGCGCCGGCTTCCGCGGCGGTCTTCCCGCCGGCGCAGACACCGGTCACAAAACTGATCCCGGCCACTACCCTGGGGGCATCCTCGTCGGGCAACTCCCCGGGCAAGACCGAGCCCGCGCAACTCCGGTGGGAGGGGCCGGCGAGCGCGAGGGCGGGCTCGAGCTTCAACGTATCGTTGCGCATCACCTCGGGCGAGCAGGTCCGCGCGGCGCCGATGCAGGTACGCTTCGATCCCGCGGTGCTCGAATCCGTGTCGGTTCGCCCCGGCCGCTATTTCAGCGCGGAAAAGACAGGAAGCTTCGGCTACCGCGTCAACACGGACGGCTCGATCTTCATCGGCGTCTCGAACCAGACGCCCGCTTCGGCCTCCGACGCGGAGATGCTCGTGCTCACCTTCAAATCCATCAAGGCGGCGGCGGCGGAGATCAGCGTGGCCTCGCTCAACCTTCAAGGCGCGGCAGGTCGCACGATCGCCTACAACAGCCTCACGCCTTTCAGGACGACCATTACCCCGTGAGGCCGCAGATCGGGTTCGCCTGTCGGCGTGGCTCGATGCAGATCAGGATTTTTCCCCGGGCTCTAGCAGATCCCGAACCTCGGTGTTCATCCGCACGTCCTTGCGTCGGCGCTTGACGAGCAGCTTGCCCGTCTCGAAATAGTCACCTTTCACGGCAAGCTCCGCGGCGCGCTCGAGCTCCTCCGGCCATTCGCCGAGCGAGTAACCGAACCACGGCGACTCGGGCTTGAGCTTCGGCAGGCCCAGCTCCTCCCAGATTGCCTTCGCGCGCTCCATGTATTCGCGCTTGGGCAGCGAGATCGGGGGAAAATCCTCCTTCATCGTCGCGTCGATCAGGACCGAAGCGTCTTCGCCGTCGTTTCGCTTGCTTCTCGGTCCATGCCCCTGGTCGCGGTGGTGCAGAATCTGCAGGTCGAGGGCCGGATTCGCGCGGTAGGACATCGCCCACAGCAGCGCGTCCGCGTTGTCCGGGTCGATGTCCTCGTTGACCGCGACCACGTATTTGCCGGCGGCGCGGTTCCACGCAGCCGCGCCGTAGAGGGCGCGCCAGATCTCCGTCCTCGGCGTCTTGCGGTCCATGATGAGCACCACCACCTTGCGCAGATTCGTGAGCGGTTCATGCATCGACACGCGCTTCACGCTCTGGATGCCGAGCGTATTGCGCAGGTGATGGGTATAGAGCGGCTCGAGCGCGACTCGCTTGATGAGGCTCGACTCGCTCGGGGTCACCTGCGAGATGATCGAGGTGAGGATCGCGTCCTTGCGGCGGGTGATGCAGGTCACCTCCATGAAAGCGTTGTACTCCTGCAGGTTGACGTGGCCGTGCGACTCTCCGAACGGCGCCTCGGGTTCGAGATACTCGGTGTCGATGTATCCCTCGATGACGATCTCCGCTTCGGCCGGCACGAGCAGATCGACGGTCTTTGCTTTCACGACGTTGATCGGCGCGCCGACGAGCCCTCCGGCCACGTGCAGCTCATCCAGCGCCTCCGGCACTTTCTGCGCCGAGGTGAACGCCACGCAAGGCGGCGCGCCCAGAATGACCGCCGCGGGCAGCTTCTCGCCGCGCGCCTTCATTTTTTCCCAGTGAGTGTAGATACCCGGGCGCAGCTCGAGGGACGGGTTCATTCCGAGCCGCAGGGGCGCCTTTACCTGCCCGCGGTAGATGCCCATGTTCTGGACGCCGGTATCCGGGTCCTTGGTGATGTACTGGGAAAGCGTCGTGAACGGCGCGATGTCCCAGCCGGGTGTGGAAATCGGGATGGGCAGACCGTCGAGTCCATTGCCCGGCTTGTCTAGTTCTTTGCCCTGGATAACGATATCGTGACAAGGCGCGTCCTCGACGATTCGCGGCGGGATCGGCTTCGCCATCGCGCGGTTCCAGGTCTCGTTGATCCCGTCCAGGGCGCAGCCCATGCCGATGCGGTAGATCTCGCGGCTCGCGGCGAGCGCCCCGACTACGACTGGAATGTCGTACTTGCGCCCTTTGCTGTCGGTCACGCGCGTGAACAAGAACGCTTTTCTGTCCGGCTCCTCGATGCCGCCGCGGAATTGCCAGCGCACCAGCGGATGCATCTCCGTATCCTTGTTGATCGGCCGATCGACCGTTATAAGCAGCCCCGCGCGCTCGAGGGCCTGCAGGTGCTCGTGGAGGTCGGGATAGGCGCGTTTCGGCGCGGTGCCCGCATCGCGCCGCTTAGGTTCGGCGGTCGAGCTGATTTTGGATTTCTTCGCCATAGCGGGCGCTTTCAGTGCACGAAGTATATCAACGCGACGACGACGGGAACATCGCCACGCCGAGGCGTTCTGCCAGCGCCTGGAGTTCGTCGTAAATCGCACGCGGAATCGGGATGCCGTCGCGGCTGCGGCGCTCGAATGTGCGGCGGCCGCGCTCGCCGGGCATGAGAATTTCCCCTCCGTCCCGATCGGCCGGCAGGGACTTGAGCGCTTTCACCAAACGGTCGACTTCGCGCCGGAAATTCCCGGGATCGCCGAACTGCGCCAGGTCGATCGCCATGACGAAGCCGTTCTGGCGGTGCCGGCGTCCTTCTGGGGTGCCCTCCAGGGACTCGGCGAGCAGGGGGTTGGCCGCGACGAGGCTCGTGATGCATTCGATCATGAGAGACAGGCCCGAGCCTTTGGGGCCGGCCATCGGCAACGGAATCTGCGCGGCCTGGGGGTCGGTCGTCGGGTTGCCGTCTTTGTCGAGGGCCCAGCCCTCGGGTATCGGTTCGCCCGTTCTCTTCGCCTGGTTCAGCTTTCCCATCGAAACGACGCTCGTCGCCATGTCGAGGACCAACGGCTGTCCTCCCGGGACCGCGATCGAGATGGGGCTGGTGGACACGCCCGCTGCGCGCGTGCCGTGATAGACGACATTGGGCCAGGACGCCGCGAGCGCAATCGCAGCCATGCCCTCGCGAGCGGCGGCGAGCGTGTAATAACCCAGCGCCGCCGTGTGCGTGGTCGCCCGGACCAGCGCGAGCCCCACGCCGGCGTCACGAGCCTTGCGCACGGCCTCGGCGGTCGCGCGCGTCATCGCGACCGGCCCCGCCGCGCGATCGGCTTCGATCAGGACCGAAGCGGGCGTCTCGGTGCGGATCGCGATCGCGGGCCTCGGATTCATCTCGCCGCTTTCGATCAGGTCGACATAGCGCGGGACCCTCATGACGCCGTGCGTGTCCACGCCCCGGAGATTCGCCCAGACGAGGACATCGGCGACGACTGACGCATCGGCTTGGGGCACGCCGGCCCGCGCGAACACATCCGTCGTGAAACGCTTGAGTGCCTCGGCCGGGGCGGTCGGCGCCGCCTGGCCGGCGCGCAATTGCGTCTTGCTCATTCAGGGATCAGACCCGCGCAGGAAAGTATTTGGCCAGCCAATTGCGCACGAGGCCGATCACCAGCGTGTTCCCTTCCGAGAACATGAAATGGTCGACGTCGGCGATAAGGTGGAGATCGGTCGGCTTTCCGGCCCGCTCGAATAGCTCGACCGACTGCTCCGTCGGGGTCACTGAGTCGCTCGCCGAATGCAGCAGCAGCAGCGGCCGCGGCGCGATCCTCCCGACGACCTCGTTTGCGTTGAACGCATACATGGTTTCCACCACCTCGAACGGAAACTCCATGATCGAGCCCGGCGCCAGGTTGCCGCGCAGGCGCGGCGGGATGGGAACGATGTCGTAGCGCGGCACGCTCATCGGCTTTCCGGCGCGCTTGCGGCGCTTTCCCTCTTTCATCATCGAAGCGAACTTCTTCCAGGCCCGGCGCGAAGCGTGCTGCTTGCGGAACTTCTTCGCGCCGTCGCCCCAGCCGCCGGAGGAAATGCAGGCAGCGACTCTCCGGTCGACCCCGGCCGAGTATACGGCGACCGCCGCGCCGAAACTCTGGCCGACCACGCCGATGCGCTTGGGGTCGATATCCGGGCGCGCGGCGAGGAACGACAGCGCGTTCCTCGTGTCCCTGACCTGCTCCTTGCAGATGACCCGCCCGCGCTCTCCTTCGCTTTCGCCGCAGCCGCGGAAATCGAAGCGCAGCGCCACGTAGCCCAATCCGGCGAGCATATTGGCGACGGTCGTGCCGCCGCCACCGTCCTTGTTGCTGCCGAATCCGTGCAGGACGAGAAAGGCGGCGTGCCGAGCGCCCGGTCCTCTTGCCTCGGGCAGGTGCAGAATGCCCGCGAGCTTCAATCCGTCCGAAATAAAGCTGACGCGTTCTTCCATGTTCGCGATCCCCGTTCCCGTCTGGATTATACGGTGCGGTATTCCTCACCGCGGTAGAATCGCCAAAAAAGGGAGCCGCGATGAATCACAGCCACGAGCGCCGCGCGATCGACGTCCACGCGCATTATTTTCCACAGGCCTTTCTCGACCTTATCGCAAAACACGGCCCCGCCCACGGCTTCGAATACAAGATGGTCGAGGGCAAGGGCCCGCAGTTCAAGCACGGCCATCTGATGACCGGGCCCGTGGGTCCGAAGTTCGTGGACCTCGATGCGAGGCTCGCGGCGATGGACGAACAAGGCGTCGAAGTTCACGCTCTGTCGCTGTCGCAGCCGATGGTGTACTGGGCCGATGGGGATCTGGCTCAGCGCATCAGCGAAACCTACAACGACGCACTCGCGCGGGCACACGAGCGGCATCCGAAGCGGCTCGTCGGCCTTGCGACGCTGCCGATCCACGAGCCCGCGCTCGCGGCGAAGGAAGTGGAGCGCGCCGCAAAGCTGCCCGGCGCGCGCGGCTTCTATATCGCCACCCAGATTCGCGGAAAAGACCTGTCCGACGCTTCCTTCCTCCCTGTATACGAGAGAATCGAAGCGAGCGGACTGCCGCTCTTTCTGCACCCGGTCGAGGTGATCGGGCACCAGCGCCTGAGCGCCTACTACCTCACCAACCTGCTCGGCAACCCTTTCGAGTCGGCAATCGCCGCCGCCCACCTGATATTCGGGGGCGTGCTCGACCGGTTTCCCAAGCTCGTGGTCTGCCTTCCCCACGCGGGCGGCGCGTTTCCTTGGCTCGTGGGCCGGCTCAACCGCGGCTGGGAAAAGCGCGCCGACCTGAAGCACGTCGAGCACTCGCCGGTCGAGTACCTGCGCCGCTTCTATTACGACACGGTCGGGTATTCCGATCACGTGCTCGAATATCTGGTCGAGGTGAT
>DATHJM010000073.1:0-9858 GCA_035489775.1 Burkholderiales bacterium | reverse complement strand
GTCTTTCCCGCCAGATAAACGAGAATCGCGCAAAGTACGTGGCGCAGCAGTGGCTGATGTTCCAGATGGGTTCGGTCGGCCCGATGATGGGGCAGGCGGGCCATTTCCGCAGCAACGCCGTGCCCGAACGAATCGAGTACGCCGTCAACCGCTACACGAGCGAGGTCAGGCGGCTGCACGGCGTGATGGAGAAGCGGCTTCAAGCGCCGTACTTCGCCGGGTCGGAGTATTCCATCGCGGATATCGCGATTTTTCCGTGGCTGCGGGCGAGCGAACGAAACGGCATCAAGTGGGAGGAATTCCCGAAGGTAAAGAACTGGTTTGACGCGATCGAGGCGCGCCCGGCCGTGCAGCGCGCATTAAAAGTTCTCGCCGACGTTCAGACCACGCCTCCCGGACAGTACGATCCGAAAGCGCGCGAGATCCTGTTCGGGGCGACGCAGTACCAGAAGCACTGAGCAGGGAGTTTCAATCCGCGCGGAGGAGAAGCTGGGGTGGCCGATGGGACTCGAACCCACGACAACCGGAATCACAATCCGGGACTCTACCAGCTGAGCTACGGCCACCGTCGATCAGCGGGCGGAATTATACCGTAGAGAGGGTCCTAGAGTTTCGACAGGACATCGCGGAACTTCGCTTCCACGGTGCGGCGGAGTTCGGGACTGGCACGCGCCACCGGCGGAAAGTCCTTGAGCATTTCGAAAGGCCGGCACGCGTCGATCACCGCGCGCGAGTTCCAGGTCGTGCCTCGCGGAATGCGCGGATCCAGAGGGCCGCTCCACATCTTGCGGAGAATGTCGATGTCCTCCGCGGGGTCGCAGCGCGTGCACATCGCCCAGAGCACTTCGAACAGATCCGTAGGGTCGATGTCGTCGTCGACCACGACCACGAACCGGCCGAGATAGGAACCCGACTGGCAGCTTGCCGCGGCCAGTGCGGCCTGCTTCGCGTGCCCGGCATAGGCCTGCTTGATGGCGATGACGTTGAACATCCGCGCGCCGCCCGCCTCGTGGCACCAGACGCCTTTCACGCCGCTCAATCCGGCGCGCTCGACCTCGTCCCAGATCATCCCGGCCTTCATCACGCACTTGCTGTAGGAGAAGTCCGACGGCGGGCGCATCGGCGTGGCCATGGTCAGGATCGGGTCGTTACGGTGGTAGATGCGCTGGACGCGGATCACCGGCTGTTCGCTCTTGCCGCCGGCGTAGTAGCCGGTGAACTCGCCGAACGGTCCCTCCGGTGCGACGTCGCCCGGGGCCATCTCGCCCTCGAGGACGATTTCCGCGTGGGCGGGCATCGGCAGACCGTGGAGCTCGCTCTCGATCACTTCGAACGGTTCGCCGCGGTGCCCGCCCGCGTAGTCGTATTCAGACAGGCCGAAGCGCAGCTCATTGCCGCCGGCCAGAAAGAGCAGGGGATCGTGGCCGCACGACACGAGGACCGGACAAGGCTTTCCCTGTTTGAAATATTTCTCGCGGATCTGGCGGCCGTGCTTGCCCGGAGACATCCACACGCCGACCCTCTTCGCGTCGTGCACCATCACCCGGTAAGTGCCGCAGTTCACCCAGTTTTCTTCCGGGTCGCGCATGATCACGAGGTCGTCGGTGCCGATGTAGCGTCCGCCGTCCAGCTCGTGCAGAAACGGTACGGGAAATTTGAGGACATCTACCTTTTCATCACGCACGACGTTCTCAAGGACTGGCCCGCGCTTCACGACGCGAGGCGGAATGGGGCGGTGGCTTTTCATGCGATCGCGGTAGGCGCGTACCACGTCGAGAGGGTGCGCCGGAACCGGGAAGCCCAATGTGATCGCGAGGCGCTTCATGGAGTTGGTCGATCCGGACAAAACGCGAAATCCGCGTGGATACCCTGGAACATCCTCGAACAGCGCTGCCGGTGCATTGGGACGCTCGTTCACCGCCTCGGCGAGCGTGCCCATCTCCAGATTCCAGTGAGCGCCGGGAACCCTGAGGAGCTCGCCCGCGCGCTCAATGCGGGAAAGAAATTCCCGCAAGTCCTGATGCGGGCGATCGTAGTCGTTCCAGATCTTGATGGGAGCGGGATCGTTCATGGGATTCCTTCCTCAGTCCGCGCGAATCCTGGCCTCCGCGATTACGCGTCTCCAGCGTTCCAGTTCAGTCCCGACCAGCCTCGACAGGCGCTCCGGCTCTCCTCCTGCGGGAGACAGCCCCTGTCTGGCCAGGATTTCCTTCACGTCCGCCAGTGCGAGAATGGCGCTGATTTCGCCGTTGAGCTTGCGCACGATATCCGCAGGGGTCGAGGCGGGCGCCATCAATCCGTACCAGACGCTGGACTCGACCTCGGGGTAACCCGCTTCCTTCAGGGTCGGGACGTTTGGAAATACGGAGGAGGGTTCGTCGCTCAATACAGCAAGCAGACGGACCTTGCCCGCGTGCACCAGAGGCGCGACGGTATGCACCGGCAGGATCATCGCATCGACATATCCTCCCGCGAGATCCTTGGTCGCTTCCGCCGCGCCTTTATAAGGCACGTGAGTGATGTCTGTGCCAGTCGTGAGCTTGAACAGTTCCATCGTGAGGTGCTGCGGAGTCCCGTTGCCCGACGAGGCGTAGTTGAGCTTCCCCGGATTCGACTTGGCAAGAGCGACGAATTGCCCGATGTTGCCGGCGGGTGTATTGGCGCTGATCGCGAATGAAAGAACGCCGGTCGCAACCAGACTCACCGGGGTGAAGCTCTTCAGGGGATCGTAGCTGGATTTCTTGCTCAGCGCCGGGTTGAGGGCAAATGTCGTAGCGGTCATCATCAGCGTGTAGCCGTCGGCCGCAGCCCGAGCGGCGAGCTCGGTGCCGATATTCCCGCTTGCACCGGGTCTATTGTCGACGATCACGGGAATGCCCCAGCGCTCGCTCAATTTCTGCCCGCAGGTGCGCGCGAGAATATCGATGCCCGTTCCGGGTGAAAAGGGAGCGATGATGGTGATCGTGCGGCTCGGGTAGCTCTGCTGCGCCAGGACGGGGCCGGCTGCAAGAGAGACGAGAGCCAGGGCGGCGGCGGACAATCTGTGATTCGGCATGAACGCTCCGGCAGTTATTGTAAAGCCGATCCGGGCAGATCTTCGCGGCTCGAGACGAACACGCAGTCGTAACCGGCGCTGGTCTCCGGCCAGATGAACGGGAGCCGCGGAAACGCCCGCTCCAGCCTGCGGCGATTGTGGCCGATTTCCACGACGAGGAGCCCGCGCGGCCGCAGAAAATCCCTCGCGGCGAGCAAAATCCTGCGTGTGAATGCCAAACCGTCCCGCCCGCCGTCGAGTGCGAGCCGCGGTTCACGCCGATATTCGGGTGGAAGGCGCCGCATGGCCGCCGCTCCGACATATGGCGGGTTGGCGAGGATGAGATCGTAGCGTTCCGGCTCCAGGTCCGCGAAAAGGTCCGAGCGCACGAGCTTGACGCGCTCTTCGAGGCGGTAGGCCCGCAGGTTCCTGCGCGCGACGGCCAGCGCCGCTCGTGAGACATCGGTTGCGTCCACCGTAGCGTGCGGAAAGGCCAACGCGAGCAATACCGCCAGGCAGCCCGAGCCGGTGCACAGGTCGAGCGCCCGGCGCACTTTCCGCGTGCGCGGGAGCCAGGGTGAGAGCCGATCCCGAAGCAGCTCTGCGATGAAAGACCGCGGCACGATGACGCGCCCGTCCACGTAGAACCGGTGCTCTCCCAGCCAGGCCTCCTTCAAGAGATAGGCGAGCGGACGGCGCGTGCGCACGCGCTCCTCGACCAGCCGTGCGGCGTTGCGGCGTTCCCGCGCGGTCAGCTCGTAGCCAAGCGCTTGCGCGAGTCCGCCGTGGGGCAGGCGCAGCACGCTCGTGAGCAGCCACGCCGCTTCGTCCCGCGCGCTTTGCGTCCCGTGGCCGAACCGGAGGCGGGCCGCCCGGAAGCGCCGTTCCGCGTAGCCCAGCCAGTCGCGCAGCGCCGCCGAAGGCGCTGCGTCGGTGCGCGTGGAAAACCGTGAACGGGTCAGGATGCGAGGAGCCGCCTGAGCAAGCCGAGGTAGATTTCGCGCAAGGCTTCGATTGCGGCGAGATCGACATGCTCGTTGATCTTGTGAATCGAGGCGTTCACCGGACCGAATTCGACGACCTCGCTGCAGATGTCGGCGATGAAGCGCCCGTCCGATGTCCCGCCCGTGGTGCTGACCTGGGGCACCTCGCCCGTGACGTCCCGGATCGCAGCCGACGACGCATCGACCAGCTTGCCGCGGGGCGTGAGATAGGGCACGGCGGAGAGAGTCCAGTCGAGCTGATATTCGAGTTTGTGGCGGTCGAGCACCGCGTGCACGCGCCGCTTCAAGCCCTCGGCCGCGCTCGCCGTGCCGAAGCGGAAATTGAATTTGATCTCCACTTCGCCCGGGGTCACGTTGTCGGCGCCGGTTCCGCCGTGGATGTTCGAGATCTGCCAGGTGGTGGGCGGAAAGGATTCGTTGCCCTTGTCCCATTCGGTCGCTCCGAGCTCGGTGAGGGCCGGCGCAGCAAGGTGGATCGGGTTCTTTCCCAGATGCGGATAGGCGATGTGAGCCTGCACGCCCTTCACCCGCAGCACGCCCGAGAGCGACCCGCGCCGGCCGTTCTTGATCGTATCGCCCAGCCTGGAGACGCAAGTGGGCTCGCCGACCAGGCAATAGTCGATGCGCTCGCCGCGGCTCTTCAGCAGCTCGACCACCTTCACCGTCCCGTCGACCGCCGGACCTTCCTCGTCGGAGGTGATCAGGAGCGCGATGGATCCCTTGCTGGAAGGGTGCTTGGCGAGGAAGTCCTCGACAGCCACGACGAAGGCGGCAATCGAGGTCTTCATGTCCGCCGCGCCGCGCCCGAAGAGCTTTCCATCGCGTTCGGTCGGCACGAAGGGGTCGCTGTGCCACTTCTCGATCGGACCGGTGGGCACGACGTCCGTGTGCCCGATGAAGCAGAGTAGGGGACGGGCGTCGCCGCGCCGAGCCCAGAGATTCCTCACCTCGCCGCGCCGGATCGGCTCGATTGCAAATCCGATCCGCGCAAGCCGTTCGGCCAGGAATTCCTGACAGCCGCCGTCTTCGGGGGTGACCGAGCGGCGCGCGATCAGCTCGCGGGCGAGCCGGAGCGTCGCGGCCGGTTCAAGGGCCGGCATGATGATCTTCGGTGGAACCGGCCCGGCAGGGCGAAATCGTGCGGATCCCGACGACCGGCATCAATGCTATGCGCGCTCCGTCTCGCTGGAGTCGAGCTTGAACTCGCTGAACGGAGCGCTGCTGGTGAGCGCCGACGCGGGTCTTGCTTCCGGGCGTTCCTTGCCCGCCGCAAAATCGGCGCCCGCCGCGGTGTTGTTGATGAGCCAGAGCAGATTGTTCGCGGAGTCTGCGTTGGAAAGCCCCTCGTCCTGGGTGATCAGACCGTCCTTGATCATTTTGAAAAGCGATTGCTCGAAGGTCTGCGAGCCGGGCGTCAGCGCCTTCTCCATCGCCTCCTTCATCTCGCTGATCTCGCCTTTTTCGATCAACTCGGCCATGTAGCGGCTGTTCAGCATGATTTCGACTGCCGCGGAGCGCGTGCCCCGGACGTTCTTGACGAGGCGTTGCGATATCACGCACTTGAGCGTCGCGGAAAGATCCTGCAGCAACGCGGCCCGGGTCTCCAGCGGGTAGAAGCTGATGATGCGGTTCATCGCGTGGTAGCTGTTGTTGGCGTGCAGGGTGGCCAGGCACAGGTGTCCGGACTGCGCGTACTGGATCGCGGCGGTCATGTTCTCCCTGTCGCGGACCTCGCCGATCAGAATGCAATCCGGTGCCTGGCGCAGGGCATTCTTCAGTCCCACCTCCATAGTCAGCGTGTCGGTCCCGACCTCGCGCTGGTTCACGATCGATTTCTTGTTCTGGAAAATGAACTCCACCGGGTTTTCGAGCGTGAAAATATGCCCCGTCTTCTGTCCGTTGCGGAAGTCGAGCATTGCCGCGAGGGTCGTCGATTTCCCCGATCCGGTCGCGCCCACCATCAGGATCAGCCCCCGGTGCTCCAGGATGATGTCCTTGAGCACGGGCGGCAGGCCGAGCGAGTCGAGCGGCGGGATCGTGCCGGGGATGTAGCGCACCACCACGGCGGGCGAGCCCTTTTGCCTGAAGGCGCTGATACGAAAGCTGCCCACGCCCTGCAAAGTGAATGCAGTGTTCAGCTCGAGGGTGTCCTCGAACTCCTTCTTCTGCTTGTCGTCGATCACTTCATAGAGGAGGCCGCGGACGGTGTTGCCGTCCATGGCTTGCTGGTTGATGGGCATCGCGACGCCGTTGATCTTGATATTGATGGGGGAGCCGACCGACAGGAAGATGTCGGAGGCCTTCTTTTCGGCCATCAGCTGGAACAGTCGCCTCATCGCGGACATCGGGCATCCCCCTCGAGACGCGGCAGGCCGCTACTCGCCGCGCAACAGCTCGTTGATGCTGGTCTTTGCGCGGGTCTTGGCGTCGACCTGTTTCACGATCACCGCACAGTATAGGCCGTATTTGCCGTCCGCGGAGGGCAAGGTGCCGGGCACGACCACCGATCCCGCCGGAACCCGTCCGTGGAGAATTTTTCCGCTGGCCCGGTCGAAAATTCGCGTGCTCGCCCCGATGAACACGCCCATCGAGATGACCGCGTTCTCCTCGACGATGACGCCTTCGACGATTTCCGAGCGTGCACCGACGAAGCAATTGTCCTCGATGATGGTGGGGCTCGCTTGCAGGGGCTCGAGGACGCCACCGATGCCCACGCCTCCCGAAAGGTGTACGTTCTTGCCGATCTGGGCGCACGAGCCCACGGTGGCCCAGGTATCGACCATCGTGCCTTCGTCCACGTAGGCGCCGACGTTGACGTAGGAAGGCATGAGCACCACGTTTTTCGCGATGTAGGCCCCGCGGCGCGCCACGGCGGGAGGCACGACTCGGAATCCCCCTTGCTTGAAATCCGCCCGATCGTAGCGTTCGAACTTGGTTGGGACCTTGTCGTAGAACCGGAGAAATCCCGCGCGAATCGGCCGGTTGTCCTCGATCCGGAACGACAGCAACACCGCTTTCTTGAGCCACTGGTGCGTGCGCCAGGCTCCGTCGACTTTTTCCGCGACTCGAAGCCGGCCTTTGTCCAGCTCCTCGAGCACCCTCACGACCGCCTTGCGGATTTTCGCCGGCACCGGACCGGGGGAAAGCCGTTCGCGGCTATCCCAGGCCTGTTCGATGGTGCTCTGGAGTTGTTGCATGGCGGGCGCGCTCATAGCTTCGTTGCGAATTCTACGATACGACGGGCGGCCTCGAGGCATTCATCGATTTCCGCGACGAGCGCCATCCTGACGTAGCCCGCGCCGGGATTGATGCCGCCGGAGTCCCGCGCGAGAAAACTCCCGGGAAGCACGGTAACGTGCTGTTCCGCGTAGAGCCGCCGGGCGAACTCGGTATCTGCGATCGGAGTGCGGGCCCACAGGTAGAAAGCGGCGTCGGGGCGCTCTACTTCGAGTGCGGTGTGGATCGCCGGAGTGACGCGAGCGAATTTCTCCGCGTATTTCCTGCGGTTCTCCCGGACATGGTGCTCGTCGTTCCAGGCGGCAACGCTGGCTTCCTGCACCGCGGGACTCATGGCTCCGCCATGGTAGGTACGGTAGAGCAGGAATGCTTTGAGGACAGCGGCGTCGCCGGCGACAAAGCCGGAGCGCATTCCGGGCACGTTGGAACGCTTGGAAAGGCTCGAGAACATGACCAGGCGCTCGAACCCCCGGCCCAGCATCGTGGCCGCCTGCAGCGCGCCGAGCGGAGGGGCGGCCTCGTCGAAATAGATCTCCGAATAGCACTCGTCCGACGCAATGATGAATCCATGGCGATCGGCGAGCGCGAAAATTTCCTTCCACTCGGGAAGGGCCAGCACCTTTCCGGTCGGGTTGCCGGGCGAGCAGACGTAGAGCAGCTGCGTCCGGCGCCAGGCTTCCTCGGGAACCGCAGCGTAGTCGGCGGCGAATCTGCGTTCGGAAGTGGTGTTCACGTAATGCGGGCGCGCGCCGGCGAGCAGCGCCGCCCCCTCGTAGATCTGGTAGAAGGGATTGGGGCAGACCACCACCGCATCGTCGCCCGTCGGATCGATGACGGTCTGGGCAAAGGCGAACAGCGCCTCGCGCGAGCCGTTGACCGGCAGCACCTCGGTCTTCCAGTCGATCGAACGCAGGCCGTAGCGCCGCACCAGCCACTCGGCGATCGCCTGGCGCAGCGTATCGCCGCCCGCCGTGGGAGGGTAGGCGGCGAGCTTCGCGAGGTTTTCCGACAATGCGCGCTTGATCAATTCCGGCGTCGGGTGCCGCGGTTCGCCGATGCCCAGGCTGATGTGCGCAAGCCCCGGGTCCGGCCTCACGCCCTGGAACAGACTGCGCAATTTCTCGAACGGATAGGGCTGCAGCGACTGCAGTCGGGGATTCATGCCTGCTCTTTAGCGCGTGCTCCGCTGCTCCTCGATCGAAGCAAGCTCGAAACCCGGTGCCGGTTTCCACCCGGGCCTGCGGTGTTCGGCGACGACGCTGGTGAAAATCCCGCCGCGAACGAAGAACCGCGCGGCAAGACGCAGGAACCGCGGCGAGAGCAGCTTCACGAGGTCATCGCAAATGCGGTTGGTGACGGCCTCGTGAAAGGCCGCCTCGTTCCTGAACGACCAGATGTAGAGTTTCAGGCTCTTCAATTCCACGCATTTTCGGTCCGGGACATAGTCGAGGAACAGCGTTGCGAAGTCCGGCTGTCCGGTCATCGGGCACAGGCAGGTGAACTCCGGAATCTGCATCCGGATCATATAATCGCGGCGCGGGCCGGGATTGGGAAAACTTTCGAGCAATTTGCTGGGCTTGGACGGCATTCAGGGTCCGGGCGCGGAGTTGGAGATGGTATTATAGGGGCTCCGTTTTATCGACGATGAATCCGGCTGGCGGCCGGTTTTCTTTTATCTGGATTTGCAGCGACTTCTGCTAGCGTGCGGCTCACACAAATCAGGCTCGCCGGGTTCAAGTCCTTCGTCGATCCGGCCTCGGTGATCGTTCCGGGGCAACTGGTCGGTGTGGTCGGGCCGAACGGGTGCGGGAAGTCGAACATCATCGACGCCGTCAGGTGGGTTCTCGGGGAATCGCGCGCCTCGGCTCTGCGCGGCGACTCGATGCAGGACGTGATTTTCAACGGCTCGTCCCTGCGAAAGCCCGTGGCGCGGGCAAGCGTCGAGTTGTTCTTCGACAACAGCCTCGGCAGAGCGGCGGGCCAATGGTCCCGGTACGCGGAGATTTCGGTGAAGCGCGTGCTTCAGCGGGATGGCGAATCCTCCTATTTCATCAACAACACCCACGTACGCCGCCGCGACGTGCAGGACATTTTTCTCGGCACAGGCCTGGGCCCCCGCGCCTACGCCATCATCGAGCAGGGAATGATTTCGCGCATCATCGAGGCAAGACCCGAGGAATTGCGCGTGTTCCTCGAGGAAGCGGCGGGCGTATCCAAGTACAAGGAGCGGCGGCGCGAGACAGAGCATCGGCTCGCCGACACCCGCGACAACCTCGCACGCCTCGCCGACATCCGCCAGGAACTGGGGTCACAGATCGAGCGGCTGGGAAAGCAGGCCGAGGTCGCCCGGCGTTACAACGAACTTTCTACCGACCGGGCACAAAAGCAGAATCTGCTGTGGCTCCTGCGCCGCAACGATGCGGAGGCCGAGGCGCAGCGCCATGCGCGAGAAATCGAGCGCGGCGCGACTGAACTCGAAGCCGAGACCGCGCGGCTGCGCGAAATCGAGCGCGATCTCGAGCAGGCGCGGGCAGAGCACTACGCTTCGGGAGACGCGCTCGCCGCCGCCCAAGGGGAGCTCTA